>JBQLZI010000027.1:0-16330 GCA_052168195.1 Phycisphaerales bacterium | reverse complement strand
CACCGGCCCCAACATGGCCGGCAAGAGCACCTATATCCGTCAGGTCGCGTTGCTCACGCTGCTTGCGCACGCGGGGAGTTTCGTCCCCGCCGACGCCGCCGAGATCGGTGTCTGCGACCGCATCTTCACCCGTGTCGGCGCCGACGACGCGCTCCACGCCGGCCAGTCGACCTTCATGGTCGAGATGACCGAGACCGCCAACATCCTCCACAACGCCACCCCGCGCTCCCTCGTCATCCTCGACGAGATCGGCCGCGGCACGTCCACGCTCGACGGCCTCTCCCTCGCCTGGGCCATCGCCGAGCGCCTCACGTCTCCTCCCACCCTCTCCCACGGGGAGAGGGTGGCGCCGAAGGCGCCGGGTGAGGGCGGCACGAGGACCGCGCGCGGCCCGCGCACCCTCTTCGCCACCCACTACCACGAACTCACCCAACTCGAAGAGGAACTCGACGGCCGCGTGGCCAACCTCCACGTCGCCGTGCGCGAATGGAAAGACGAGATCGTCTTCCTCCACCGCATCCTCCCCGGGCGCACCGACCGCTCCTACGGCGTGCACGTTGCGCGCCTCGCCGGACTTCCCTCAGACGTGGTCACCCGCGCCAAGCAACTCCTCGAGTCCCTCGCGGTGTCTCACGAAAGCCCCGCCGCCGCACCCCCGCCGCCCCCGTCGTCCCGGCAGCGCGACCCATCGCCCAAGCCACAACTCGCGCTCTTCCGCGAGGACGAGCCTCACCCGGCGCTCGACGAACTCCGCGCTCTCGACCTGAACGCGATGACGCCCCTGCAGGCGTTCGACACGCTTCGCCGCCTCCGCGAAACGCTCGACGAGCGCTAACGCCCGACGACCCGGGGCTTTCCCCGGACCCTGCGCACGCGCCGCATTTCGTTTGCGTTGTGTGAAGAAACGATTAACATGATCTGTATCTCCGGACGGCGCACCCGCGTCCGCCCCTTCGAGGAGTCGGCGCCGCGCGCGGTCTGCCTCGTATCGAGGGACGCCCTCTTCGGCGTCCCGCGTCGCGTGCGCCGCCAGCACGTTTCGTCAGGAAGCCGAAAGCAGGCCTGCCTATGGCTCGGGATCACGATCTCCGTCCGCGCGATCGCCGCGCGCGCACATCCTCGCGCACCGTCCTCGCAACGCTCACACTCGCCGCCGCGGCGCTTACCGCCGCGCCCTCCTCCGCGGGGCTCGGCGGCTTCGAGGCCGCCGACGGCTACGCGCCGTTCCTCAACATGGTGCAGAACTACAACGCAGGCCAGTACGGCACGGCCTGCGGGTTCGGCGGCACGCAGATGCCCATCGCGCCAAACTCCGGGCTCTGGGAAGCCCTCGCCGGCGGGTTCTCGTCCGGCGGCAGCATCTCCTACGCCACCGGACACTCCTGGTACGACCGCACGTACCGCAACTCCGGCGGCTCCAGCGGGTCGCCCAACGACCAGGCCCTCGTCCTCACCACCGGACACGAGGGCTGGTCCGGACCCGCACTGAAATACAAGTACAACCTCGACGCCTGCGACCTCGGCTGCGAACCCGACACCACCGGCAACAAGGTCATCAAGGTCACATTCTGGGTCTGCTGGCAACTCGCCGGACCCGAGATCGGCGGCCAACTCCCCAACGGCTACTTCGGCGACGAGATCGCCTTCCTCGACTCATCCGGGAATGTCGGCTTCACCGTCGGTCTCACCCAGCGCCCCACCGGCGACACCGTCACCTACTGGAACGGCTCAACGATGTTCGAGTCCGCCACCGTCGGCTCGAGCAACCGCTACGACCGCTGGGAGATCACCCTCGATCTTGCCGCCGACACCGTCTCCGCGGACTTCACGCCCTTCTCCACGGGCGTCCCCGTCAACGTCGTCAACAACGTCGCCATGATGACCCCCATGGCGAACTTCACCGCCATGACGTTCCGCACGAGCCCGGGCGTCAACAACGCCAAACTCATGTCCGTCGACGATTTCTCCTTCGAGGGCTGCGACGACTGCACCGCCGAGGTGCAGGAAGTCGTCTGCGAACTCGACGGCAGCGGCGACGTCACCGCCACCATCAAGGTCACCAACAACTCCTCGATCGACGCAACACGCCTCCTCATCACCCCCCTGCCGCCCGGCGCGCCCGTCGGCGTCTCCCCCAACGTCATCGATCAACTGATCCCCGGCAACGGCGGCATGCACACCTTCGACGTCACCTTCGCCGGCCTCATCGACGGCGAAGAGTTCTGCTTCGTCGTCACACTGCTCGACGAAACCGGCAACGTGTGCTGCTCCACAACCGTCTGCATCACCCCTGACTGCGACTGCCTCCAGATCCGCTCGGAGAACGCGCAGATCATGTGCTCACCCGACGGCACGCCGGGCAAATACATCTACACCTTCCAGTTCGACAACCTCACCCCGGACATGATCCACCACGTCTACTTCTTCCCGCCCACCGGCGTCACCATCTCCCCCAACTACGTCCCCATGGTCCCGCCCGTCGGCCCGAACCAGACCTCGCAGCCCATCATGGTCATGATCACCGGCGCAACGCCCGGCGAGAAACTCTACTTCGACATCGCCATCCACGACGAATTCCTCAACGAGTGCTGCACCCAGGAAGTCTGCGTCGAGATCCCCGTCTGCGACGGCGATATCCCGCGCGGCGCGTGCTGCATCGAAGAGCCGGGCATCCCCCAGGCGATCTGCCTCGTCACCACCCAGGATGAATGCGAGAATCAGCACAACGGCGTCTACCTCGGCGACAACACCACCTGCAACCCCAACCCCTGCATCCCCGACCCCGGTGAATCCACGACGCACCTCACCGCCGTCACGCGCTGCTGCTGGCCGCAGGACATGTTCGCCACAACCACGCTCACCATCTGCAACACCACCGGCGCGCCCAAGACCTACAACTGGACGCTCGACAGCGTGATCACCGCGAGTTGCCCCGTCGCGATCGACCCGTCGTTCATCATGCCCAACGCCGGCATGGTCACCGTCGCGCCGGGCGACTGCGTCGAGATCCCCATCCGCATCGCCTGCGAGGGAACGCTCAACTCGCCCAACGGCATGTTCTGCCTTGAGTCCAACGTCACCGACACCGGAACGGGGACGACCTACACCAACACCGGCAAGGTCATGACCGACACCGGCGCCGCCGGCGGCATGATCCCCGACTGGTGCATCCGCCTGCCCAACCCCGACGACCCCACCTTCCAGTTCCTGCCGGGCGAGGAGTACGTCAACGCCCAGTTCGACGTCACCAACAACACCGACTCCCCCGCCATCTTCATGTACTTCGCCAACGGCGGTGGCACGCTCTCCATCGACGGCGCCTCCGACGGCTCCGGCGTCGAGAACTTCATGCTCGTCGGACCGGGCGAGACCGTCCCGCTCCTCTTCGCCGTCGGGCTCACCGAGGAGCGCCCCTTCGAGATCTTCGACGTCATCCTCTTCAGCGACCTCAACGCCGACGGCGAACTCGAGCCCGTCCTCTCCCAGGCCTACACCACTGCCCGCGGCGAGCCCTGCGCAGGCGACACCAACAACGACGACCTCGTCAACTTCTCCGACCTCAACACCATCCTCACCTGCTTCGGCCTCACCGGACAGCCCGGACACCTCCTCGGCGACCTCACCCGCGACGGCGTGGTGAACTTCGCCGATCTCAACGAGGTCCTCACCAACTTCGGCAACGGCTGCGACTGATCAACCCCTGAACCAACGTTGCACCCCGCGCCCCCGCCCTTCCGGCGGGGGCTTTTTCATGATCCCACGCGCGACGACTCCCACGCGGCCCCGCACTCGCTGCACACCACGCAGCCGTCGTCCTGCTCGATCGCATCCCGCAGCGAGTACCCGCAACTCGCGCAGACACCCCAGCGCAGACACCGCCCGACCGCTCGCCGCCGCTTGCGCCACCAGTGAAGACACGCGATGCCGAAAAACAGCACGCTCGCCACGCCGAAGTGCCCGACGATGTTGGTCCATCGCGGCGCAGCCACGCCGCCATGAACCGCAAGCCCCCACGCGACGCTCACGATCTGGATCACCAGCAGCCCAGCGAGCACCTTCATCACGAACACTACCGGGTGACGCGGCACGATCAGCCGCAACTCGCGACGCCGGAAGTCCGTCAGACCCTCGCGGAGGTCTTCCGGCCGAACCAGCGCCGTCAACCGATCCCGATCGTCTCGAACCATCCACATCCGTGTCAACATGCCGCGCCGCCTCCGCGCCAACAATCCCCCGTCGCCTCATCCACGAAGGAACAGAGTATGCCATCCCTCGACGACTACATCACCCTCGGCCGCTCCGGCCTGCGCGTCTCGCCCCTGTGCCTGGGCACGATGACCTTCGGGCTTGACTGGGAATGGGGCTCCACCCCGGAAGACTCCAAGGCCATCCTCGCCGAGTACCTCGACCAGGGCGGCAACTTCCTCGACACCGCCAACATGTACACCAAGGGCCACTCCGAGAAGATCATCGGCGACTACATGCGCGAGAAGGGCGCGCACCACGTCTGCCGCGACCGCGTCGTCCTCGCCACCAAGTTCTGCGGCAACATGTTCCACGGCGATCCCAACGCCGGCGGCGCGTCGCGCAAGGCCATCCTCGACCAACTCCACCACTCCCTCCGCCGCCTCCAGACCGACTACATCGACCTCTACTGGATGCACTTCAACGACCCGCACACGCCCATCGACGAGACGATGCGCACGCTCGACGACCTCGTCTCCGCGGGCAAGATCCGCTACATCGGGTTCTCCGACACCCCCGCATGGGTCGTCGCCCGCGCCCAGACCATGGCCGAGTTCAGGAACTGGGCGCCGCTCGTCGCGCTCCAGATCGAGTACTCCCTGCTCGAGCGCACCGTCGAGGGCGACCTGCTCCCCGCCGCGTGCGAACTCGGGCTGGGCGTCACGCCGTGGTCGCCGCTCAAAGGCGGGCTGCTCACCGGCAAGTACACGCGCGACAGCAAACCCAGGGAAGGCGAGTCCCGCGCCGCCGCGAAAGACCTCGACGAGCGCACGCTCAAGGTCATCGACGCGCTGCTGAAGGTGAGCAAGACATCAGGTCGACACCCCGCCGCCGTCGCGCTCGCGTGGTGCCGCCAGCGTCCCGGCGTCACGTCGACCATCATCGGCGCGCGCACGATGGACCAACTCACCGCCAACCTCGCCTCGCTGGACGTCACGCTCGACGACGACGCGATGAACGCGCTCAACGAAGCGAGCGCCCCCGCGCTGCCCTTCCCCCACGCCTTCCTCGACAACGTCCGCACCGTCATGCAGGCCGGGACCTCCGTCAACGGCGTGCGCCGCGACCCCTGGCCCCTCGCGCCCAAGTCCGACGCCGAACGCTACTGAAGGCAGGCAATGGGCACACCCTCAATCTCCCCGTCCCGTACCATCCGCCTCCGCTCGCTCCCCCTTCACGGACGATCCCCATGCTCACCGCCGACTTCCTCAAGTCCCACTTCGACCGCGGCCTGCCGTACTCCAAGTACGTCGCCACCGGCAAGCCCGCCCAGCAGGACGCCTTCCGCGACATCTACGACCGCGCCGAACTCACCGCCGACCAGACCGAACTCCTCAGCCGCTTCGCGCGCGACATGAAGATCCTCGTCTCCTCCGGCGTGTGGTGCGGCGACTGCGTCCAGCAGGTCCCCCTCCTCGCCCGCATCGCCGAGGCCAACCCCAAACGCATCGACCTCCGCATCGTCGACCGCGACGAGCACAAAGACCTCGCCGACCGCATCATGATCAACCAGGGACACCGCGTCCCCGCCGCCATCTTCATGGCCGAGGACTTCGAGTTCGTCTCCCTCCTCGGCGACCGAACCCTCACCCGCTACCGCGCCGTCGCCATGCGCAACCTCGGCCCCGCCTGTCCCCTCCCCGGCGCCCCCGTGCCCGACGGCGAACTCGCGGCCACCCTCGAAGACTGGATCGACGAGACCGAACGCGTCCACCTCATCCTCCGCCTCTCGACTCGGCTGAGGCAGAAGCACGGCGACTGACGCGCCACGGAATTGTGCTCCCGCTCGCCGCGCTCGCCCGATGTCACTCCCACACAGGAATCCCCGGGGTCCGGGGCCAACACGGGAGTGCGATCATGAGAATCAGTCTGTTTGTCGCGGGCGCGGTCGGCGCGTCCATGGCGTCTGCGAACGCCTCCGGCGCCGTCATCCTTCACTCGATCGAGCAGCACATGCTCGTGTCCCTGACGATGACCGACGCGGGCGGACCGACCCAGGTCGACCGCGTCGCGGACAACACCACGCTCGGGCCGACGTCCGCGTCGATCTTCGCGCGCATCCCCATGGGGTTCGAGTTCGACTATTCCTACGCCGCGCTCACCATGGACTTGTCCCTTGGCGGCGGATCGATCATCGAGGCGGACAACCACCTCTTCGTCGAGCACTTCATCCCCTTCCTCGACCCCGCGCCCGAACTGACCGGCACGGCCACCATCGCCACCGTCATCGAGTTCGAATTCACCGGCGGCGTCAACTTCACCATGTTCGCGACGCTCGGCGGCGGCGGGCCCGACAACGCCGGCGCCACGACCATCAACGTCCAACTCGATCAGATGAACGACGACGGCGTGTTCGTCCAGGCCGTCTACGGCGACGACGGCTGGGAGCCCGGCGTGTTCCGCGCGTCGTACTTTTCCTCGCTGACCCTCGATCACCCCGGCGACGAAGACTGGTCCGCGGGCTCGTACCGCAGCCGCCACGTGCTCCAGTTCGTGCCGTCGCCCCCGTCGTTCCTCGCGGTGTGCGCGGCCGCACTCGGACTGGGCATGACCCGCCGACGCTGAACCGCGACCGCTCGTTCATCTCGGCAAAGCCGCAACGCTGACTGAAGGCGCCCCAACCCTCCTGCATCGCAGGAGGGTTGGTGTTTCCGCCTCTGCCTCCATCCCCCCATGCTTGAAGGCGAACTCCCCGCTACATTGCAGGACTGGCTCGACGAGACCGAACGCGTCCACCTCATCCTGCGCCTGTCAACGCGGCTGAGGAAGATGCATGGGGATTGACCGCCAAGATGAAGCTGCAACTGCCACTTTCTCCGGCTACCGGGATACCTGAGAGTAAAGCCAAGGAGTTCTTGAGCTTGGCGTATTTTCAGGCCATCGTGGCCCAAGCCGGACTAGCAATCAAGCGCTACGACTGGGACGATGGCTTTGACCTTGATGTCGGCCGCTCGCTCTCGCAGAGGGAGTCGCTCAAGTACCGCAACCTGTATTTCAGCATCCAACTCAAATGCACCGCAGCCATTCAGCTTGAGCCGGATGCAACTGACTTCGGCTTTGTTGTAAATGCCCGAACCTACGAACTCTTGAGAGACACACGGCATCCCCCCGTATTTCTCGTTGTCTATCTTGCGCCTCCTAACCGCAGCCGCTGGCTGACACACCAACTCGACCACACCCGATTTTATAATTGCTGCTATTATGCAGACCTTCGCGGCCTGGAAGCGCTGCGCCCTCGCAAGAATGGTGCGCCACGTATGCATCGAACCGTTTACATTTCCCTACACGACCGGCTCACAGCGGTCTCGCTGCTGACGCTTCACGACAATGCCATCGCCGCGCTTCAGGGACATGCGACACATGTTTAGTGTCGACAGCATAATTCAGCAAACATCAATCGAATCCGCGCTGCAGTTCTTTGCGCGAGCCGGGTATCGCCACGCTGTGCAGAGTCGCAGAACTTGGGTGATCAACAACGAAGCCGGAGACGCCATTCTCTTCCCGGCCGCCATCGCCGACGATCGCGACATTCGATTGGCACTGTCGGCGTATGAAGCTCTGACAACCGAGAATTTGAATCTGTTCGACATTGCCACACTCGCGAACCTCCCGCAATGTGACGTAATTCGACACGGCATCTCAGGCGCGGACGCCGACCGCGGGAACGTTCATCTTGAGTTCTCGGAGAGCGTGACTACGGCTTGGACGAGCATACTCCGCTTCGCAGCAGCTGGCGTATTGACTTCGCGTACTGACTATCGTGGAGTACCTGAGGGCGCAACCCTCCTAACCCGCCAAGTGCGACTAGGGCACACGGAGACTGGCAGCTTCGTGTTCAAGTTCTTCTGCCCGGTCGCACCCGCTGGCCTGCCGCAAGATGCTGCGGACGGCAATCCACTCGGCCGCACGACAGTCCAAGCGATTGAAGAATGTCTTGAGTTCCTTTCAAGCACAGAGGCAGACGAACCGGGCAATGCTCTGCCACCAGCGCTGAATCGGCAGGTCGCTAACGCCGTGGCCAGCCTTACTCCATACAAGTCTTTGTTTACTAGTGCCAAAGCCTCATTTGCCTATTCACATGAGTTAGGAAATCCTTCCCCGACTGGCGTGATTGAAAAGTTTAGCACAGTTGCTTTTGATCCATTTGTCTACACACGCGCCCAGATTATTGGTGATCGGCTGAAGAAGGCCGAGTCGATGGGGCGAGAGCGGCTCTATGGCCACATCTTGCGGCTCGAAAAGGAGTCGCCTGACAAACGAAAGGACCGTAGCTACGAGATTGGCGTACGCGTCAAGTACGGACCGTCTAGGCGAGATGTCTCTCTCAAACTATTGCCAGCACAGTATAAAAAGGCAATCCAGTGGCACGACCAAGAGGTTGAAGTGTTGCTGGACGCAGTTATCGATAAGCGCGGACCCAAATGGGTAGTAGCAAGACTCTTTTCACTGCAACCAGTACAAGGTGAGATCGGGCCAAATGCAATAATTTAGTCGCCTGCCTTGGTGGCCATCGAGCATCTGCGAAGACATTGTTTCGACGACTCTTCCAAGGGCGCACTTTGCCATGCCAGGGCACGCGGGGAAAGGCTGAGAAAAAAAGAGGAGGGAGCTCCCACCCGGTCGCTTCCTTGGAGGTTGCGACCACCCTCTCCCCGCGGGAGAGGGTGCGGAATCACCCCGCCCGTCCGAATAGCAACTCCATATACGCCCGGTCCTCGGGGCGGCAGAACACGTACACGTGGTCGCCCGCCAGCATCTTGGTTGACCCCCGGGCCGCGAGCAGTTCGTTCTCCCGCACCACCAGCACCGCGCCCGCGCCTTCCGGGAAGCGCACCTGCGAGAGCGTGGCGCCGCACACCGCCAGCGCCGGGTCGATGTAGAACCGCAGCACCTCGCCCTTCAGCGGCTGCATCGAGTTGATCTCGATCGCCGCGTTGGGCGTCGGGGGCTCCTGCCGCTCGAGTTTCCACTTCTTGGTCAGCCGCCGCACCGTCGCGCCGGGCGCGATCGCGTTCACCAGCACCACGAAGAACACGATGTTGAACACGTCCAGCGCCAGCGGCGCCCCGCGCAGCACCGGGAACGTCGCCAGGATGATCGGCACGGCGCCGCGCAGCCCCACCCATCCGACGTACGCCACCTCTTTCCTCGGGAAGCGGAAGGGCGCGAGGCAGATCGCCGCGGCGGTCGGCCGCGCCACGAACGCCAGGAACAGCGCGATCGCCAGCCCCACCCACACCTTGGGCAGCAACTGGCTCGGGAACACCAGCAGCCCGAGCATGAGGAACATGCCGATCTGGCTCAGCCACGCGACGGCGTCGTGGATGCGCCGCAGCCCGTTCGCGTAGGGGATCGGCCCGTTGCCCAGCACCAGCGCGGCGATGTAGACCGCGAGGAACCCGCTTCCGTTCACCAGCGTCGCCGCTCCGTACGCGAGGAACGCGAGGCCCAGCGTGAGCGCCGGGAACAGCCCCGCCGTCGACAGCCGGGCCCGCAGCAGCACCACGCGCCCGAGGTAGCCCACGGCCACGCCCGTCGCGCCGCCCAGGATGAGTTGCACGGGCACCATCCAGAGGAGGGACCAGCCGAAGGTCTGCTGCCCGATGAGGTGGAGGGTGATCGCGGCCGTGAGGATGACCGCCATCGGGTCGTTCACGCCCGACTCGAGTTCGAGCGTCGAGCCCAGCCGGTCGCGCAAGCGGATGCCCCCGCCGCGGAGCACCGCGAACACGGCCGCGGCGTCGGTCGACGACACGACCGCGCCCACCAGCAGCGCCTCACCCCATGGCAGCCCCAGCAGCCGCGCAAACCCGGCGACGAGCGCGGCGGTCATCGCGACCCCCACGGTCGCGAGCACGCCCGCGGGCGCCACCGCGCCGCGGAGGGCGCGCAGGCGTGTGTTCAGCCCGCCGTCGAACAGGATGAGCACCAGGGCCGTCGTGCCCAGGCGGTAGGCCAGTTCGTAGTTGTCGAAGGGGATGTTGCCGATCCCCTCGCTGCCCGCGAGCACCCCGAGGATCAGGAACAGCAGCGCCGTGGGCACGCCCCAGCGGTCGAAGAAGCGGCCGATGAGCACGCTCGCGCCCAGCAGGATTCCTGCGGCCACGAGCAGCAGCGCGGTCGCGATGGGCTCGGCGATGAGCATCGGCGATCAGGATACCGCTCGGAGCGTCAGTCCCGCCAGATGCCCATGATGCGCAGGTTGCGTACGTTGGCCTTCCAGCCCGCGTCGAAGATGTCCCCCGCGATGGGGATCGCGCCCACGACCACTTCCACGAGCACGTTCCAGCCCATGCGCGCCAGCGCGCCCCACGGCGCGCCCAGGCGCCACGCCTCGCGCAGCACCAGCCCGGAGAGCGCTGCGCCCAGCACGTCGCCGATGCCCGGGATCAACCCGACCAGCGCGTCGAGCCCGAAGCGAAAATTCTTCGCGAAGGGCAGCGGCAGCGGGATCGACGCGTCGAGCATCCACGCCATCGCGCGCAGCCGCGCGATCGCCGACGCCCGCTTCGAAGGGTCGCGGTAGACCTTCGCGCGCGGCGTCCAGCCCCGCAGCGTCGGGTCCTGCTCGTGCATGTACCCCGCCGACCCGGTGCGCCTGTTTGCTTCCACGCGATCAACGCGGGGCGGTTTCGCGAGCGATTTGTCCGACATGCCGGCGGCCATCGTGGTCATTCTCTCTTGTTCGGGCTCCGGAAGCCAGCGTTTCGTCCGATAGCCCGCGATCCGCGCGGCCGGCGAACCCCGGGCGCCCGCCCACCGATACGATAGGTGGAAGCACTCACAGCCCCGCCAGCGCTCTGTTCCCGCGGGCGGGCGACGCGATCGAGGACACGATTATGGCCTTCGCCGACCGCATCGAGATGCAGAACCGCCTCTTCGCCGAACTCTCGGCCATGTTCGGCAAGGAAGTGCCGCTCTACGACAAGTCGCTCGCGGTCAACTTCGAGTGCAACCGCGAGGTATGCGACCTGCTCGCCGAGCGCCACCCGGGGTTCTCGGTGTCGAACGAGATCCTCGAGCGCACCAGCGGCGAGCGGCACGGCGCCATCCGCATCGGGCGCCCGGATGAATACCGCCTCATCGCGCGATTCTTCGCGTGCTTCGCGATGGAGCCCCACAACTTCTACGACATGACCTCGATCGGCGCCAAGAGCCAGCCGGTCATCGCGACCGCGTTCCGCTCCACGCGCCGGCCCGAGCACCGCGTGTTCACCTCGCTGCTGATGACCGACTACTTCGACGACGAGACCCGCGAGCGCATCGAGGCGACCGTCGCAAAGCGTCAGGTGTTCTCGGCGGAGGCGATCGCGCTGATCGAGAAGTCCGAACGCGAGGGCGGGCTGTCGTGGAACGACGCCGAGGCGCTGATCCGCGAGGCGACCACGCGCATCTTCAAGTGGACGGGCCGGGCACGTGACTTCCGCCTCTACGACGAACTGTGCAAGGGCGGCTTCAAGATCGCCGCGGACATCGCCTGCTTCGAGCGCCACCATCTGAACCACCTCACGCCCAACACGCTGTGCATGGACGTGTACACCGCGGCCATGAAGTTCTGCATGGGCGAGTCCGACCGCGCGACGTTCGAGCGCCGCGCGACGCGCGCCCTGACGCGGCTCGTGAACATGAGCGGCGTCGACTGGCTGATGCTGCACTTCAAGCACCTGACCCACGACGACGCGCTGTCGTTCAAGACCGCGGACGTGAACGACGAGCGCATCATCGCGCATGTGCACGCCCTCGCCGGCCGGCTGAGCAGGCCCGACCTGCGACTCTCGAAACTCCCCCACGCGGGCTTCAAGGACTTCACCGAGGGGCCGAGCGCCGACACCCCCGTGCTGCTCCGCCAGGACGCCTACAAGGCGCTGACCGAGCCGGTCACGTTCACCGAGGCAGACGGGGACGAGGTGAAGACCGAGCACACCGCGCGCTTCGGCGAGATCGAGCAGCGTTTCTACGCGACCACCCCCGCCGGCCGCGCGCTCTATGACCAGTGCCTCGCGGCGTTCGAAGAGGCCCGCGCGAAGGATCCGTCGCTCGCGAAACGCGACGAGGAATCCTTCCAGCGCCTGCAGATGGAGTGCTTCGCGCAGTTCCCCAAGACGCTCGACGCGCTGCTCGCGCGGAACCTCGTCTACGCCGTGTACGAGCCCACCCGGGAAGGCGTCGCGGCCAAGGGCACGATCGACGCCGTCGACATGCAGGAACTCGTCCACCTCGGCATGGTGCGCCGTGAAGGCCAGCGCTACGAGGACTTCCTCCCCGTGAGCGCCGCGGGCATCTTCGCGTCGAACCTGAACCAGTACGGCACGGCGTCAACCGCGGCCAACCGCCCCGAGTATTCGAGAGAGCAACTCGAGGGCATCATGGGCCGGAGCATCGTCGACACCGACGCGGCGTATGCGCGGGTCGACGCGCAGTCGCGGCTCGACACGTACGACGCGCTGGGCCTGCTCGAGCAGATCCCCGCCGCCGAGCGAACCCGCCTCGAGCGGGCCGCGGGCGTAGGGCAGGTGGCGTAGACCTCGCTTCCCGCGTGGAGTCCGACATCGAGGCGATGACGCCGCTTGCGGCTTTCGCGCGGCGTCGGCGGCGCTGACCGGCCGCGGTCTGCCCCCCTACCATCGCGGCCTATGGCTAACACCACGAGCGGAACGGGCAAGACGCACACCGTGACGATGATCGCCGGCGACGGCATCGGCCCCGAAGTGGCCGCCGCCACCAAGCGGATCGTCGAGGCCTCGGGCGTCAGGATCGACTGGGAGGACGCGGTCGCGGGTGCCGAGGCGTTCAAGGCCGGCGTCGGCTCGGGCGTCCCCAAGGACACCCTCGCCTCCATCGAGAAGAACAAGGTCGCCCTCAAAGGCCCGCTCGAGACCCCCGTCGGGCACGGCGGCAAGTCGGCCAACGTCACCCTACGCAAACTCTTCGAACTCTACGGCAACATCCGGCCCTGCAAGGAGATGCCCGGCATCGGCGGCCCGTTCGCCGGCCGCGGGATCGACCTGATCGTCGTCCGCGAGAACGTCGAGGACCTCTACGCGGGCATCGAGCACATGCAGACGCCCAGCGTCGCCCAGTGCCTCAAACTGATCTCCCACAAGGGCTGCGAGAAGATCAGCCGCCTGGCCCTCAATCTGGCCCGGGCCGAGGACCGCAAGAGCGTCCACTACGCCCACAAGGCCAACATCATGAAGGCCTCCGAGGGCATGCTGAAGCGCACCTTCGAGCAGGTCGCGCCCGAATACCCGGACATCAAGACCGAGCACATCATCATCGACAACTGCTGCCACCAGTTGGTCATCCGCCCCGAGAAGTTCGAGGTGATCGTCACCACGAACATGAACGGCGACATCGTCTCCGACCTCACGTCGGGCCTCGTCGGCGGGCTCGGGATCGCCCCTTCCGCGAACATCGGCGACGACCTGACCATCTTCGAGGCGGTCCACGGCTCGGCGCCCGACATCGCGGGCCAGAACAAGGCGAACCCCACCGCCCTCACGCTGGCCGCGGTGATGATGCTCCGCCATCTCGGCGAGTACGCCGCCGCCGACGCGATCGAGAACGCCCTCTACGTGACGTTCGAGAAGGGCGAGAACCTCACGGGCGACCTCGCGAAGGGCAAGCCCGCGGGCACGACGGACTCGTTCACCGAGACCGTGATCGGCAACCTGGGCAAGAAGAGCCCCCACTGGAAGCAGAAGGCCCACAAGCCCCTCGAGATCCCCAGGGTCACCAAGGACCCCGTCACCGTTGTGCCGAAGTCCCGCCGCGTCGTCGGCATCGACCTGTTCGTCGAGTCGGGGATGACCTCCCAGCCCCTGGGCGACTACCTCAAGGTGCTGGCCGAGGGCACCGGGCTCGCGCTGAAGATGATCTCCAACCGCGGCACGCAGGTGTACCCCGAGGGCAACCCGCGGATCGACCTGATCGACCACTACCGCTGCCGCTTCATGCAGCGCGACGCCGGCGGCGACCTCGACGACGCCAAGATCATGGAACTCGTGCAGAAGGTCGGCGCCAAGCATCGCTGGATGCACATCGAGAAACTCCAGGAGTTCAACGGCGAGGCCGCCTACGCCAAGGCGCAGGGCGAGAACTGATCGCCTGACGCCAACGTCGATCTCCGACGCGCACATCCGGACCAAGCACGCCACGGGCTGAGCACGCGCAGCCCGTGGCTTTCTTTTTGCAAAGGGCGCACGAGAAAGGGCCGACCCGCGCGCGGCGGATCGGCCCTGGTGTGGTCGTGTCGGATGGCGCCGCCGATCAGTTCTTCATGCCGGCGTTGCGGCCCGCGACGCCGTCGCCGAACTCGATCGGGAGGGACGACGCGGTGGGCTCGTCGCGACGGGCGCCCAGCGCCTCGGCGGCGAGGCGGGCGTCCTCGAGCATCGCGTCCTCGTCCATCTCGTCGAGGTCTTCGGGCTCGACGAGGCGCTTGACCTCGATGGACTGGTGCTGGTGGAAGCCGGTGCCGGCCGGGATGAGGTGGCCGAGCAGCACGTTCTCCTTGAGGCCGATGAGCGTGTCGACCGCGCCGCGGAGCGACGCCTCGGTGAGCACCTTGGTGGTCTCCTGGAACGACGCGCCCGAGAGGAACGAGTCGGACTGGAGCGACGCCTTGGTGATGCCCAGCAGCAGCGTGCGGCCCGTGGCGGGCTTGGCGCGCTTGGCCTTGGCCGGGGCCTTGCCCTCCGCCTCGGCCTTCGCGTTCGCCTCGCGGATCTCCCGCTTGTGCACGAGCGCGCCCAGCGGCAGGTCGGTGTCGCCCGCCTCGCTGATGCGCACCATGTCGGCGACCTCGCTGTTCTTCTTGCGGAACATGAACTTGTCGACGACGTCGTGAGGCAGGAAGTCGGTGTCGCCGGGGCTCTCGACGCGGACCTTGCGCAGCATCTGGGCGATGATCACCTCGATGTGCTTGTCGTTGATCGGCACGCCCTGGGCGCGGTACACGCTCTGGACCTCGTCGATCATGTAGGTGTAGAGCGCTTCTTCACCCTTGATCCGCAGGATGTCCTGCAGCACGAGCGGGCCGTCGGTGAGCGCGTCGCCCGCCGTCACGAAGTCGCCCGTGTGCACGAGGATGTGCTTGTCGCGCGGCACGTGGTGATCGACGGTGAGGCCGGCGTCGGAGGTGACGCGGATCGTCATCTTGCCCTTGCGGATGTCCGAGAGCAGTTCGACGCGGCCCGAGATCTCGGCCATGAACGCCGGGTCCTTGGGCTTGCGCGCCTCGAAGATCTCGGTGACGCGCGGCAGACCGCCGACGATGTCCTGCGACGACACCGCGGAGCGCGGCTGGCGGGCCAGCATGGCGCCGGCCTTGATCTCCGTGCCTTCCTTCACTTCCACGCGCGCCTTCGCGGGCAGGAAGTGGAAGTCCAGGATCTTGCCCTCGGCGTCCTCGATGACGATCTGCGGGTGCTTCTCGCCCTTGTGCTCGATGACGATGAGCGCGGCCTGACCGCGGCCCGTGTCCTCTTCGCGGACGGTCTCGCCGAGTTCGATGTCGACGAAGCGGATCTTGCCGCCCTTCTCCGCGAGGATCGGCACGCGGTGCGGGTCCCAGGTGACCATGACCTGCCCGCGCTTGACGGATTCGCCCGGCTTCACCGAGATCCATGCGCCGTAGGGAACCTTGTACTTCTCGATCTCGCGGCCCTTCGGGTCGAGCAGCGCGATCTCGCCGTTGCGCTTCAGCGCGGTGAGGCAGTCGTTGCCCTGGTCGTCGGTCGACGGGGCCTCGTTGCAGTCACGCAGTTCCACCGTGCCGCCGTGCGCGGCCTTGATGGAGTTCTCGGTGAGTTTGGTGGTCGCGACGCCGCCGGTGTGGAACGTGCGCATGGTGAGCTGCGTTCCGGGCTCGCCGATCGACTGGGCGGCGATGATGCCCACCGCCATGCCTTCTTCGACGAGTTTGCCGGTCGACATGTCCATGCCGTAGTCGAGCGCGGAGCAGCCCGAGGGCGAGTCGGTGGTGAGCGCCGAGCGGACAACCACGGACTCGATGCCGAGGTCCTCGATCTTGCGCGCCGCATCGGAGGTGATCATCTCGTTCTCGCGGACGATGACCTCGTCG
>JBQLZI010000026.1:0-16436 GCA_052168195.1 Phycisphaerales bacterium | reverse complement strand
GGCGGTGATGGTCCAGGTCTTGCCCGCATCGTCCGCGAGTTTGTACCGCGTGGGGCGGCCGACGTTGTTGACGCGATCCACCGAGATGGACCGCAGCGATGTCATCGCGCGGACGGCGGACTGCTGCCGCTCGCCGAACGACACGATGCGCTTCAGCGTGTCGTCGTTCGTGCGTTTCACCTCCCAGCGGTAGAGCGGCGAGGTGTCGCAGGCGCAGGCGCGTTCGTGGGCCTGAATCGGGGCTGCGAGGTTGTACTCGTAGCCGCGTGAGGTCGGCCAGATGTCGCGGGCCGACGCGGAACGCCCGCCGCAGGTCGAGGAGTAGTACGCGCGGATCAGGTGGCCTTTGTACCTGAGCACCTGGCCCGAGGTGGCGCGCGCCGCGTTCAGGGCGGTCGGGTTGATCGCGGTTCCGGCGTAGACCTGGTCGGCGTCGGTGCTTTCGATGTCCCACTCGCGGCCGGAGAGCAACTGCCTGCGCTGCTCGTGCATCGCGTAGGTGCGCGCAGCGATGGCCTGGGCCTCGTACGCCGCGGTCGACCAGTTCGCGTACAACTCCTTCGCGATGACACCAGCGATGTACGTGTCCATGGGGACGCGTTCGATCACGTCGAACACGCCGGGCGACCGTTCTCGCTGGTGGAGCAGGGTGAACTCGCCGTCGTGCAGGCCGTTCATGAAGCGTATCGGCGCGTCGGATGCGCGGCGGACGATCACGCGTCCGGGGCCGAGGTCGCGGCGGCTCGCGTTGGGGAATTCCGCGGACCACCCCCGATCGCCCACGCGGAAGAGCACCGAATCGCCCGGCGCCGTGCGCACCGTCTGGCCCCGCGCCCCGATGACGATGATCTCCATCGAGCCGTCGGACGCGAACTCGGCGGCCTCCCGCGAGTCGCCCAGGCGGACACGGATGGCGGGATCGGCGTTGGAGGGCCGGCTCGGCCCCGCGGTGGGCTGGGGCGTGCCGGGACGCATCGACTCGCAGGACACGCCCGTGAACACGAGCGCCAGGAGGATGGTGGTGGCAAGGACCGCTGCGCCTCCGGTGTGGAGGGCGGCGCGTCGCATCCGTGCTCGGCGTCCAGCGTGGGTCATGGCGACGGCATGATGGCAAAGCAACGCCGCCGCGTCCAGTTGGGAACGCGGCGGCGGGGTTGGGTCGATTCGGATGTCGGGCGTGGCTTAGAAGTCCAGTTCGCGGAACTTGAGGCCGTGCTCGGCGAGTTTCTCGTGGACCTCGGTCAGGGAGGTGGCGCCGAAGTTTTTGACGCCCATGAGTTCCGCCTCGGTGCGCGCGGCCAGATCGCCAAGCGTCTGTACGCCGAGCAACTGGAGCGCCTTGCGGACGCGGACGGAGAAATCGATGTCGGCGACCGACTTGCCCAGCGCGCCCTCGCCGCCGCCCTGGAGCGACTGGAAGAGTTCGCGGCGGGACTGGCGGCGACGCTCGTCGACGCGCTGACCCAGGCGCAAGCCGCGGGCGGCGAGCATCTGCTTGATCTCGATGAGGGTCGCCTCGCCGAGGTTGCGGTAGCCCAGCAGTTCGGCCTCGCTGACGCGGAGCAGGTCGCCCAGCGTGCGGATGTTCATCTTCTTGAGGCAGTTGCGGGCGCGGACCGAGAGGTCGAAGTCGGTGACGGGGGTGTCGTAGAGCGCGTTGCGCTTCGCCATGTCCCGGTCGCCGTCGTCGTCGATGACCATCTCGCGCGACGCCTGCACGTCTTTCATGAACAGGCGGGCCCGGCCGTGGTTCGGGTTGGTGTCGAGCACCTGCTTGAGGCACTTCTCCGCGCGGCCGTACTCGCCGCGGTCCTCGTAGAGGACGGCGAGGTTCATGAGGGTGTTGATGCGCGGCGAGCCGACTTCGAGCGACCGCTCGTAGAGGGCGACGGCCTCGTCCTCCTCGCCCATCAGGTCGAGGAGGTAGCCGAGGTGGAACATCGCCTCGGGGTCGTGCGGGTCGGCCGAGAGCGCCTTGCGGTACTCGGCGGCGGCGGCCATGCGGTCGCCGATCTGCTCGGCCTCCGCGGCGATGCGCCGGTGCTTGGCGGCGGTTTCGGGGTCGCGTGCGACGGACTCGTCGACGCCGATCACCATGTCCATCGGGTTCTGGCTCATGTCCAGCCGGTGCTCCGCAGGGGGTCTTCGATGCATCGGGTCAGGCCGGGCGCGTGCGATCGCCCGGCCGCCGGGGAATGTGCATGGTAGGAGGCCCGGAGCGTCCCGCTCAAGACACGCCCGCGAGGGGCGAGGAGGGCGCGTCGTCGTCATCGAAGATGCTGATGCTCCGCCAGCGCCCGCCTCGGAATCGCTGGAGCAGCGCGACGCCGGCCAGCGTGAGGAACAGCCCCGCCGCGAGCCAGGGCCCCGCGCTCCCGAGCGAGGGGAGGGCCGCGCCGACGATCAGGCCGCCGCCGATGAGCACGGTCCACGCGAGCCCGACGACGACCAGCCCGGGCCAGGCGGTGTCGCCCGCGCCGCGGAGCGCCCCGCCGAGCACGATGCCCAGCGCGTCGAAGGCCTGGAAGATCGCCATCAGCGCGATGATCTGCGCCCCTGCCTTCAGGGTGGCCGCCGCGAGCGCGGGGTCGGCGAGGGCCGCGTCCTTGTCGAGGAACACCCGGGTCATCGGCTCGCGCAGGATGAGCATGACCACCCCCAGCGCGATCATGTAGAGCACGCCGATGCGCACGCCGAGCATGCCCCGGTGGTACGCGGCGTCGAGATCCCGTCGCCCGATCTGCGCGCCCACGACCGCCGTCACGCCGGATGACAAACCGAAGACCGGGAGGAACCCCAGTTTGAGCCAGTTGAGCGCGATGAACGAGCCGGCGATCGCCGCCGGCGCCTGCGCGGGCGCCACCGCCGCGGGCACAACCCAGGCCATGAACAGACCCCAGCACGCGATCTCGTTGCCGAAGTGCAGCCCGCCCGGCCAGCCGATGCGGCTTACCTCGCGGATCGCCTTCCACGAGGGCTTCCACACGGAGCGCGTGCGGAACTGCGCGTCGAACTCGCGCGAAAGAAACAGCCACAGCGGGATCGCGAGTTCCACGAGATGCCCGAGCACTGTCCCGATCGCGGCGCCCGCGATTCCCAGTTTGGGAAACCCCGCGACGCCGAAGATCAGCACGTAACTCGCGGCGATGTTCACCGCGTTGCCCGCGATGGTCGAGAAGACAACGACTCGCGGGCGCTGCACGCCGTAGAAGAACTGCGCCAGAGCCCGGGCGGCGGCGCCGGGGAACACCGCGAACGCCAGCAGGATCGCGGCGTACTGCGTCTCCATGCGCAGCAGTTCACGGGCGGCGTCGCTGCCGGTTCCGTGCCCGAGCAGGCGGAAAAAATCCTCCACGAAGAACGCGAGCGGGGCCACCACGATGGCGCCGACCAGCGATATCCAGATCGCGGTCCAGCCGTACATGCCGCACCGTTCGTAGCGGTGGGCGCCGAAATGTTGCGACGCGAAAGTGTTGACGACCGCCAGGAAGCCCATCAGCGTCCCGATGACGATGAACGCGGGCATGGAGCCCGTTCCCTGCGCGGCGACAGCCGTCGGCCCGAGGCGCGCCACGGGGATCGCGTCCACGAACTGCATGATCGCCGGGGACAGCGTCGTGATGATCGCCGGCCCCGCCACGGCGAAGAGTTCGCGCAGCGGCGACTTCGCGCCGACAGGATGGGTCTTGGCGGGCGGCATGGCGGGTCTCGACAGACAGAGAGACCGCCATGCTAGGGCCGGGTTTCAGAAGTTCGATCGGCGCTGCCGCGGATCAGGCGACCGCGGGAGCGGCGGTCGGGGCGCGCTCCTGCGGGGCCGGCTCCTTGAGGGCGGCTCTGGCCGCCCGGAGTTCGGCGCGGATCTCACGAGAGAGATCCCGCATCGTTCGTCGCGCGTCGTCAGGAATGCGGAGTTCGCCCGCCGCGTGCTCGACCTCGTCGGCCATGTTCGAGACCACCGAGGGTCGGACCCGCATCGAGCGGGCGTCGGCCATGTCGTTGCGGAGGCGGTCCATGAGGACCTCTGCGTACTGCTCGTCAGTCAGGCGTGCCATAAATGCTGCCTTCTCTCCGGTCAGCCGTTGAAGGGAACGGCTCCCATCCCGATCGCCGCGGCGAGTCTTCTGACGCTCCGCTCGGCCGCGCTTGCCTTTCGGTTCGCACGGCACGGGCGAGGCGTTCCATCGACCACCGAAGGGTCGCGACTCCAACGCATTGAGCCGCGCTCCGGCGAGTTCTCTCTCCAAGGGTGTACTATGCACGCCCGATCCGCTGTTTCAATGTCCGCAGGCCAAAAAGCACGCGAGCACAACCGCGACATGCACGAAACGACGCAAACTGAACCCGGCTTCACACCCGCTTCACCGGCAACGCCCGAGAACGGCGCGAGCGCGGAACTCGGACGCTCCATCGAGGCGGTCCTGTTCACACTGGAGAAGCCCGTGTCGCCCGGCAAACTCGCCGAGGGGCTCGGCGTCGGGCTCGACCAGGGTGGCGCCAAGGCCGTCACCCAGGCCATCGACGACCTGAACGCCGAGTACGAGCGGACTGGTCGCTCCTTCCGGATCGAGAAGGTCGCCGGGGGCGTCCGCGTGATGACCCTTCCCGAGCACGCCGACGCCGTCGCGAAGTTCCACCAGGCCCGCCAGAGCCAGAAACTGAGCCGCGCCGCCCTCGAGACGCTCGCGGTCATCGCGTACAAGCAGCCCGTCACCCGCGCGTCGCTCGAAGCGATCCGCGGCGTGGCCTGCGGCGAGGTGCTCCGGACCCTCATCGACCGGCGCATGGTCACCGTCACCGGCCGCGCGGAGGAACTCGGCCGCCCGATGCTCTACGGGACGACCAGGCAGTTCCTCGAACTCTTCGGGCTTTCCTCCCTCAAAGACCTGCCCAGCGTCGAGGACGGCGCCTTCGCGGCCCTCCTCGAGAGCGCGCCGGTCGAGGAGGCGCCTCCCGACGAAAGAGTCGACGCCGAGGCGCCGGAAGAAGCGCCCGAAGCAACCGCTGGCGCCGACAGTGCGGAGAGTCCGGGCGAGGTCGAGCCGAAGGTCGGCGCCGACCGCGCCGCGCAGCAGGAACAGTCAGCATGAACCGATTTGCTCAGCGTTCGCTCCTCGCCGTGGGAGCACTGTGCGCGTTCGTCGCCGCCGGGTGCTCGTCGTACACGTTCGTCGGGCGCGTGATCGAGGGCGACGTCTCGTACGCGACCATCGTTGCCGACGACGATCCGCAACTCAGCCAGGGTCGCGGCATCGGGGGCGTGCGCGTCCGCGTGCTGACCGATCCCGACCGGCTGAACCGCAAGGAAGTCGGCAACGGGGTGACGTCGCCCGACGGCGCGTTCTCCTTCGGGCTCGACGCCTTCGGCGCGGGGTTCCTTGAGTACGACATCGGGGTCGACGCGACCCGCCCCGGCTACGCGGGCATCGAGGAGTACTTCCGCATGCCGAAACGCGGCGAGGCGGTGCTGATCGTCCTCGCGCCCGGCCGCGACACTCGGCAGCCCCGCGAGAACCTGACAGACGAGTACAACAAGTACCGTTGAGCGACGGATGAACCCGCGCCCGCCCGACGTTCGTACGAGCAGATGATGCAGATCACCCGCCGGTACCACCCGACGACGTCGTTCGTCCTCTTCGCCGGGGTGACGGTGCTGCTGGGCATCGGCGCGATCAACAGCCAGAACAACCTGCTGTTCTTCTGCTTCGGCGCCGCGCTCGCCGCGCTGCTGATCTCCGGGTTCGTGAGCGGGTCAGCGCTGATGCGTGTGCGGCTCACCCGCGCAAGCGTGGGCGAGGCGTACGTCGACGCGCCGCTGCGCATCGTGTACCGCGTGGCCCACCTCGGACGAGGGCTGCCCGCGTTCGCGCTGCACATCGAGGAACGCGAGCGACGGCGCGATCCGCGGCGCTGGTCGCGGCTGATGCCCAGGCCCCGCGCGTTCCTCCCGTACGTGGGACGCGGGAAGGCCGCCCACGCCGAAGCGGTCGTGATCCCCAGGCGCCGCGGCGTCGCGACGCTCGGAGAGGTCCGCCTGCTCTCGACGTTTCCCTTCGGCGCGATCAAGAAGAGCGTGACGTTCATGCCCGGTGCGCACGGCGAGGGGGGCGCCGAGGTGCTCGTCCGCCCGGCGATTGTCGATCTGCCGCCCGGGCTCTCGCGGCGCCTGTCGGAGGTCTCGCGCGATGCGGAGCGCGCCTCCTCGCGCGTAGGGCGCGGCGACGAGTTCTTCGGGCTGCGCGAGTACTCCCCTGGCGACAGCGTGCGGCGCATCGCCTGGCGCGCCACGGCGCGCCTGGGCGAACTGGTGGTGCGCGAAGACGCCGCGCAGCGGTCCTCGCGGATGGTCGTGGTGCTGAACTTGTCCAGAGCAGAGCCCGGCGCGGCGCGGGACGACGCGGACGAGCGCGCGATTTCCTTCGCGGCCAGCGCGCTCGTGCGGGCCGCGGGCGCGGGAGTCGCGGTCGGCCTCTCGGTTCCGTCCGCCATGCTCTACGCCGAGCCGGGCGCGGGTTCGTCGCACCTGGCGGGAATGCTCGACACGCTCGCGCGGATCGACCTCGCGGACGCATCGCTGCGGCGTGACCGGACCGACGACGAGCGCACCCTGCGCGAGGCGACGGTGCTCATCGACGCCGACGCCCGCGACGCGGCGCCCGCGGAACAGACCATGGGGGCGGCGTGAAATTCTCCCGACGTCTCGATCGGTGGGTCCTCGCGACGATCGTGCTCAGCACGATGATGTTCTTCATCGCGAGCGGGAAGGTCGCGCTCGGCTTCGTCGCGATTGGCCTCATCACGCTCGGCTACCTCTCGCACACGCGCCGCGCCGACTCCGCGACGAACACGAAGGGCTCGGGTCTGGTGCTGCTGCTCAACGCGCTGACGCTGGGCGTGCTGGGCTACGCCGTCGTCCGCGTCTCGGGTGATCGGGAACTGCTGGTGGAATCCGTGGGCGACCTGCTGGCGTGGGCGCTGGTGATCCGCGTCTTCGATCCCAGGCCCGGTCGGAGGCGCGGCCTGCTGCTGCTGATGAGCGTGTTCGGCGCGCTCGCCGCGGTGCTTACGAGCAACGCGATGTTCGTCGGGCTGCTGCTGATCGTGTACACGCCCGTCGCGGTGTGGACGATCATGCTCCACCAGTTCGCCAAAGGGCACGAGACGGTGGTCGAACGGCTGCCGCGCACACCCGGGCTCGTCGTTCCTGTCGAGGCGATCCGTCGGCTGCGTTCGCTCTCGTGGAAGATCGCGCCCGTCGCGGTGATGGTCGCGGGGATTGTGTATGTGCTTATGCCCCGTGGCGTGGGCGCCGACATGCTGGGCGAGTGGGACAGCCAGGCCGCGGGCGCGACCACCGGTTTCACCGACCGCGTCATGCTGCAGCGCAGCGGGCAACTGGTGAGTTCCGACGAGCCGGTCATGGACGTGGTCGTGACCGACACGCGCGGCGCGAACATCGGGTCGGCCGATCGGGCGGTGCTGCTGCGCGGCGCCGTGCTGGAGGCCTACGACCCGGAAGCGCACGCGTGGGTGCGCTCCGAGAACTGGCCACACATGGGAACGCGCGGCTCCTCCCTTACCCCCAACGAGGTGTCCGATGTCCGCGACGGATCGCGGCTCACGACGTACCGCGTGACGATGCGCAACAAGGACACCGACTACCTTTTCGCGCCCTGGCGCCCGGTGTACGTCGCGATCGACCGGGACATGTCGCTGGATATCGGGGCGCGGGATCTGGTGCTCCGCGCCGAAGACCGCGAGGGCCGCATGACGTACACCGTCGAGGCGGCGCCGGAGTGGTCGCCCACGCGGGCAGGGAACCACGCGCTGCGCCGGCTGGATATCCCAGAGAGTCTCATGGAACGCGCGAGGGAGATCCTCGACGCCGCGGACCTCGAACGCGACCCCGAACTCGCGCTGACCGAACAGGACGGGCGGATCGCCCGCGCGGTCGAGGCGTATTTCCAGCGCAACGGCACGTACGACACGACGATGGTCCTCGCGCCGACGGGATCGGACCCGATCGAGCACTTCGTGCTTGAGCGCATGCGCGGGCACTGCGAGCAGTTCGCGTCGGCGATGGCGGCCATGCTCCGCGGTCTGGGCGTCTCGGCGCGGGTCGTCACCGGGTTCCGGGCTCATGAGTTCAACGACATTGCCGGCCACTACACGGTGCGGCAGCGCGATGCCCACGCGTGGGTCGAGGTGCGCACCGGCGACGGGGTGTGGCAGACGTTCGATCCTTCGCCCTCGCAGGATGCGATGCTCGGGCTCGGCGCAGACCGTGGCGTCTTCGGGCGCGTGCGACAACTGTACGAAGCGGTCGAGCACCTCTGGGTCGTCTACGTGGTGAGTTTCGACGAGCAGATGAAGCGGTCGCTCTTCGAGCGTCTCGGAGTGGACGTGGAAGAGATGACGCGACAGGCCCGGCGAGGGGACACACGGATGTGGCGCCCGAACGCGCTCGGCCCGCGGCTGCTCCGGGCCGTCGGCGCGGGATTGATCGTCTTCGCCGGCGTCGCCGGCCTGCTGTATCTCACGCAGGTGGGGTGGCGGCTGCTCGCTGGGCGCCTGCGCCTGCCCGCGTGGCGGTTCGCGCTTGTCCCCAAGCGGCGCGGCCGCACGGTCGCGGCGGTGGAAGGTGCGTTCGGACGCGCGATGGCGGCTCTCGAGCGCGCGGGATTGGAACGGCCCTCGTGGCGCGGGGCGCTCCTGCACGCCGACGAGGTCGAATCCGCGTCTCCCGCGCTCGCGGCGCCGCTGCGTTCGCTGTCGCGGCTGCACTACGCCGTGCGCTTCGGCGGGCGGATGATCAGCGACGCGGAGCGCGTCGAGGCGGAGGCGGCGTCGCGCGAGGTCGAGCGGCTGGCGCGTGAGCACGCGCGGGCCCAGCGACGCGGGAGGCGCGCCGATGGCTGAGCACGACGACTGGTCGCCGTTCAACGAGATCGAGAGCGCGGTGCAGATCGAGGCGGTGCTCGACCTGTGCGCGACGCGGGGCGTCACGCGCGTCGCGGACCTGGGCGCCGGTTCCGGACGCGTCGCGATCCCGCTCGCCGAGGCGGGCGTCCGCGTGCTCGCGGTGGATTCGAGCGAGGCCGCGCTCGACGCGCTGCGCACGAACGTCCGCAAGACGAACGTGGGCGGGCTGATCGAGCCGGTCCGCCTCGACGTGCTCACGGGCGTCGGGTCGCTGCGGTTCGCGGACGGCGAGCGTCCCCAGGCCGCGCTGCTGCTGGGGCACACGCTGCTGGAGTTCCACGACGTTGAGCGCGCCGCGGGACTCTTTCGCGGGCTGCGGTCGCTGCTGGGCGACGGCGGGCTGGTCGTCGTCGATCAGTTCGTGCACGACATCTGGGCCGACGTCGCGGAGGGCGCGTGGCAGGAAGGCGTGAGCGAAGACGGCGGCTGGCAGATGATCTGGACCCCCGGGGACGAGATTGTCGTCATGCGCCGGGGCGAGGACGTCGACGCCGAGGACTGGAACGTCCGGGAAGGCGACCGGCTGCTGCGGCTGTGGTCGCTCGGGTCGCTGCGGCTGCTCGGGCTCGCGAGCGGGTGGAGCGGTCCGTGTGAAGATCGCTCCGGCGCACTGCTCCTATTCGGAACAACCTGAAAGGTCGCGTGCCGGGCGCAGCAGGGGTGTAAACGTTGCGGCGCGGACGGTCGATGCTGAGCCGGACGGTGCGCCGGGGATTCCATCTGCCCGCGAGGCAGACCCGCCACGATGCGAATTTCTCCCTGAGGAGCGAGCTGTTGCCTGCCACACGATCGCGAACCGAACAGTGGCGCCGCAGTCTTGATCAACTCGCCGAGCGCGGCGGGGGGCTCGAGATCAGCGTGCCTCGCACCGGCGGCTCCGAGTCGCACGGCGAGCACGGGGGCGATCTGATTTTTCGTTGCCGCATCCTCGCGATGAACGACGAGGAGATCGTGCTCGAGCACCCGGTGGTGATGGGGCGGCCGATCGAACTCACCCCCGGCGTCGGCCTCGTCGCGATCATCGCGATCGGGCAGAACCGCTGGATGTTCCGCACGAAGCACCTGGGCCCCACGCTCGCGACCGACCGGCGCGGGCACGGCGCTCCCGCGATCCGCATCGGGGCCCCAGTCGAGGTCGAGCGGTGCCAGCGCCGCGCGTTCTACCGCGTGTCGGCCGTGGGGCTGAACCTTCCCCGCGTCGCGACGCACTCGCTGCTCGACCCCAAGTCGGTCGTCGCGGCGGAGGCGGCCAACGAAGCCGAGATCAACGACCTGCTCAGCGGCACGATCGCGGGGCGTATCGGCAAGCCCGTGGCCGAGGCGCTGCTCCCGGAGGTCGGCCCGTCGTTCCACTCGACGCTCGTCAACATCGGCGGCGGCGGCGTGGGCCTGATGGTCGAGCCCAACGAGACGCGCGAACTCGAGACCGGGCCGTTCTTCTGGCTCCGCCTCGACATGACGCCGCAGATCCCCGCGCCGCTGGGCGTGACCGCGCGGCTGGTGCACACGCACATCGACAGCGCGCAGCGCACCTACGCGGGGTTCGCGTTCGATTTCCGGTTCAACCCGAGCCACGAGAAGTTCGTGATCGACCAGTTGTGCCGCTACGTGGCGCAGATCCAGCGCGACACGCTGCGCGGGCAGAACGCGTCGAACGGCTGAGGGTCGCGGTCAGGGCTGCATGCCGAAGAACGCGCCCTGCACGCGCAGGTCGAGCGGTTCCTCGAGGACCCACATGCGGCAATCGCCGTCCGCTGTCGTGATCTCGATGGGGTTGGTCCCCGCGTTGAGCGAGCCGGTGAGCGAGCGCTCGTCGGAGTGCACGCGCACGAGCGACGCGGCGGCGGTGAGGGACTCCAGGCGGCAGCGTCCGCCGAAGGCCTGCATCGAGATGTCGCCCTGGCTCTGAGGTGGCACGAGCAGGTAGACGTTGCCCGAGCCGGTCGAGATCGCGACGGGCTGGGTGACCGGCTTGGACGTGCGCACCTCGACGGTCCCGCCGACGTTCTCGATGTCGATGGCGCCCGCGACGTCGACGACGGTGATCGCGCCGCCGCCGGAACGGATGCGCAGCCCCTCGGCCGAGGGGAGACGGATCTCGAGATCGACGAAGAACCCGTTGGGGTCGCTCGTGGAGGTCGTGGTGATGACGACGGCGGGGAGCCCGCCGCGATCCTGCACCTCGGCGGTCACGTCGACGGAGTCGGCGACGAGGTTGAGGTCGAAGTGTTCTGGACCGCCCTTGTCGAGGCGGACCGTGGGCGTGACGGAGATGCGCTCGGCGCGGTCGTCCACGCGCAGGGTGATGTTGCCGCGCAGGTTCGAGATGTCGACGCCCGGTCCGGCGATGGCGGCCTCGGCCACGCTCGGCGCGTCGACTCGGATCGGGTCGAGTTTCGTCGTCGTGCAGCCCAGCAGCAGGGACGCGGGGATCGCGAGCATGGCGAGCAGTCGGGTGGTGGGGCGTCGGGTCACGGGGCTTCTCTCCAGGCGCGGCACGGGGAACGGCTCGTCGGATCGGTCCGGTCATCGCCGTCGATGACCGCGGCGCCTGAGACATGGTCTCGGGGCGTCTTGGGAAGATATCGTGGATTCGGCGTCCCGGCCGCGAACATCGGCTGGACGCATCCGTTTCCCACGCCCGACGTAGGGAGAGGCAACGGAGTTCGCGCGATTCACGACCCGGGGAGACCTCGCACGATGCGCACCGCCTCGAACCAGCAATTCGGACGATTCGGCCCTGCGGCGGCGCTGCTGCTCGCCTGCGGGCTCGCGGCGGGCTGCGACTGGTCTCTCGGGTTCGAGTCAGGATCGCTCGACATCGTCGAGGAACTCCTCTGCCCGGAATGCGACGACACGCCCAAGCACCCCGACGCCGAGGGCAACTCGCCCGGGACCAGCGGCGGGGGAGGGTCGAGCGCTCCCGATGAATCGACCCCCGAAGACGACGAGCCCGAGGTCAACGCGGGCTCGGAGCGGTCCACGGCGATCGTCGCGGGCCGCAGATGGGTCGTGGAAGGGCTGCACGCGGAGGTCACGGCCGATCACGAGGGCCGCGCCGTGGTGGCGGTGGTCGCCCGCGCGAGCGTTTCGGGCGTCGACGGCGAGGCGACGATCTTCGTGCCCAGCCAACTCTGGCCGGTGAGCGACGACGGCTCGCCCGTGCTGTTCGTGATCGGCGAGGGCCGCGCCGCGGCGCAGCAGAACCCGTCGATGACGCTCGGCGGCAAGGATTATCTGCTGGAGTTCGTGGCGACGAGCGCGCGCGTCGACGAGACGCCCGCCGGCCCGCGGATCCGCGGCGCGGTGGACGCGCACGCGGTGTCGCTGTCGCAGGCGGGCAAACCCGACGCGAAGAAACAACTCGTGCGGCTCAGTTTCGACGCCGACGCGGAGTGAGCCGATCGGTCACCGCGCGGGCTGGGTGTTCGCGAGATCCGGGTTGCGGATCGCGAAGAAGAACGCGACGGGCGTGCCCTCGCCCGGGTGACGCTCGGGGATGAGCCAGCGATTGAACTCCGGCCCGGCGCCGCCGATCTGGCGTTTCGCCTTGCGCACGGACCCGTCCCACATCGCCATGAACGAGACGTCCTTGCCGTGCCACCAACTGTTGGGGATGTTCCAGTAGCCGATCTGCTCGTCGGTCATCGAGATGCTGTGGTGCATGCCGCCGTCGGAAAGCATCATGGTGTCGGCCGGGTAGCGCAGCACGACGTCGGGACGGTTGAAGTGGTTCCACCGTTCCAGATTGCGCGCGGACGAAACGCGCCCGTCGATCGCGCCTACGTCCGCCCACACCCAGTCGTTGGCGTAGTACGAGTTGCCGTGGAGGAAGAACATCGATTCGTCGATGTTCTCGTCGTCGGCGTAGACCGCGCTGCCGTATTCGCGCAGCCCGACCTGTTCGCGCGGATAGATCGCGCCGTCGTCGAGCGGGCAGCGGAACGACTCCATGCGGACCCGGTTGCGTGCGTCGAGCCCGACGTACTCGTTGAGCGGCTTCGCGGAAGGCGCGGCGTACGCCCCGTTCGCGTTCTGAATCTTCGGTGAGGCGCCGCCCCATTGCCCGCCGCGCGGGGGATCCTGCCAGCGTTCGGGGCGCTCGAGGAAGTAGGGGAACCGGCCCTTGTCCGCGACATACGTGTGCCACGCCTGGGCCAGCGCGTGCTGGTTCGCTTGGCAGACGGCGTCCTGGGACAGGCGGCGCGCGTACCCGAGCCCGGGAAGGATCAGCCCGATCAGGATCGCGATGATGCTGACGACGACGAGCAACTCGATGAGCGTGAACGCCGACGCCGACGCCCCCGGACGCATCGACACCCGGGAACGGGCGGGGCGTTGTGGGCTGGGCACGGTTCGTCGTTGCATGATGCGAAACTCCCGGTGCGCTGCTTCCAAGATACCCCGATAATCGTCGATCGCAAGGGTTCGGTTGCATCGGATTGCCCAGATAGCCGCGCCTCGCGGGTGCAGGTTCCGGGCGGTCCGTCCGATGAATCGGCCAGCGGGCGCCGCGGCGTCCAGTCGCTCCGGTCGTGGGTGTTCCACGTGGAACTCCCCCCGCGCCGGCGCGTCGGAAGCGGGCACGACCGCTCATCCAGCCCTTCGGAGACACGACTTCCCATGGCGCGACTCATGCCGCTCTCGACCTCGACCCTCGCCGGCGCACTCCTCGTGGGGACGGCTGGACTGGCCTCCCTGGGGGGCGCGGCCGCCGCCGAGCAGAACACCGTGCCCCCGACGATTCGCGTGACGATCCCCCCGATGACCGAGGGCGAGCCGTTCACCGGCTGGATGACGCTCTACCTGATCGGCGACGACGCCGAACTCTCCCCCGAGTTCACCCCCGCCGACGGGCCTTTCGTGCAGGACCCGCAGCCGATGTACAGCATGTACGTCGACGCCGCGGAAGCGGGCGACGTTATCGAGTTCCGGCCCACGCACGGCTTCCCGGGCGGCATCGCCGAGATGCCCGCGGGCAGGTACCGCGCGCAGGTCGTGCTCGACATGTTCCAGAAGCACACGTCGTGGGTGCACGAGTACGGCAACCTCTATTCGCCCATCCGGCGCTTCGAGGTGGGCCCCGAGGCCGACTACATCCAGTTCCCCATGCTCAGCGCCGGGTTCTGGCCTCACCCCGAGATGCCCCACGTCGAGGTCGTCGAGGTGCCCAGCCCCACGATGTCCGCCGCGCTGGGCGAAGACGTGCGCATCAACGTGGGCGTGATGTTCCCCAAGGACTACAACCCGGACCGCGAGTACCCCGCGGTCTATCTCATGCCCGGTTTCGCGATGCCCCGCGAGTACGGCGGCGACGAGCGCGAGGCCTACGTCGTCGGGCTCGAGCGCATCCGCCGGCCCGACGAGCACCACGAGATCTGGGAAGACGCGTTCCTCATCACCGTCAGCCCCCAGGCCGCGTGGGGCCACTCGATGTTCGTCGATTCCCCCGCGAACGGGCCCGTCGAGACCGCGTTGCTCACCGACGTCATCCCGGCGCTCGAGGAGCGATTCCCGCTCGTCGCGAAGCCCGAGGCGCGCCTGCTCACCGGGCACGGCGCGGGCGGCTGGGCGGCGATCTGGCTCCAGATGAACCATCCCGACACCTTCGGCGGCGCGTGGGCCACAAGCCCCGACCCCGTCGACTTCCGCGCGTTCATGAACACCGACATCTACAACGACACGAACTTCTTCGAGAACGAGCGCGGCCAAGCCCGCGGGTTCTACCGCTCGGGCGGCGTGGTCCGCTCCACGAACGAAGAGGTCGCGGCCATGGAAGAGGTCATGGGCCCCAACCTGACCTCGGCCAAGCAACTCGCCGGCTGGCAGGCCGCCTTCGGTCCCGTCGCCGACGACGGCCGCACTCCGGTGCGCCTCTTTGACCCGATGACCGGCGCCATCAATCCCGCCGCCGCGCAGGCGTGGCGCGACCGCGACATCACCGATCGGCTCCGCTCGAAGCCCGACGTCTACGGCCCGGTCTTCCGCGACTCCATCCACATCGTCGCGGGCGGCGACGACAACTTCTCGTTCAACAAGGCCGTCTCGATGCTCGCGAATCAACTCCGCGAACTCGGCTACGTCGACGGCGCCGGCTACGTGGAAGTCCACGACGACCTCGATTTCGGCGCCGTGGAAACGCAGACCCGCATGCGGATGTTCGACGAGATGCGCGCCACGTTCGGCGCCGGCGGCCTGCTTTTCGGCGGGCGTTGATGCCGCGCGATCAAAGCGGGGGATCGCCCTCGCGCTTGTGCTCCGCGTTCGCGTCGATCCGCAGGTAGCGGCTGAGCCACCGCACGCCCAGATAGAACGGGAGCGTGTCGATCAGCGCTGCGGCCGCCTTGAACGCGTACCCCGACGCGATGAACACGAGCAACTGGGGCCACAGCGCCCGCGCGTCATCGATCGGCAGCGCGTGCGCGTAGAAGTGCGTGATCAGGATCACCGCCGACGTGTCGACGAGTTGGCTCGCGAGCGTCGAGCCGTTGTTGCGCAGCCACAGCGCCTTGCCCTTCGTGACCCGCTTCCAGAAGTGGAAGAGGTAGACGTCGGTGAACTGGGCCGCGAGGTACGCGATCATCGACGCGAGCGTCGCGCCGAACGCGAGGTTGCGCACCTGGAAGAGCGTCCATCCCGTCTCGACGTACGCGCCCCCGGCGCCTTTCTCCGGGTCGAACGACGGCGGCGGGGGCATCCCGGTGACCGCGTCGAGCGGCGTGAACCCCGGCAGAGCCGTCCCCAGCCACAGGATGAACAGCACCCACAGGTTGATCAGCAGCCCGACGAACACCACCCAGTTCGCGCGGGCCCGCCCGTACAACTCGCTGATGAAGTCCGTGCAGAGGAAGGTGAGCGGGTAGGGGAGCACGCCGACGGCCACGGCGAAGACGATCGCGTTCTCGCTCACGATGCGCCCGAGCCCGAACGCCCAGCCCGAGTCCGTCTCGCCGACCGACGCCAGCACAAGAAACCGTGTGATGCCGAGGATGTTCAGCATCGCCAGCGTGCCGATGAACAGCCCGGCGAGGATCACGAACGTCCGCTCGCGGCGGATGTGGAGCGTCAGGTCATCGAGGCGCGGCAACCCGGGGTAGGTCATCTGGCTCGACGGGTGGATCTGCCGGTGGTTGGGCATGGGGAGAACTTCGGTTGAGTTCAGAGCGCGGACGCAATCATCGGTTCGCCCAGCGCAGGAGCGGCCGCGCCGTCAGGCCGTGCAGCACGATCGAACCCACGACCGTCAGCCCGATGATGCCCCAGAGCAGGTCGCGGCCCTCGAACTCCGCCTGGTTGAGCGCGTACGCGAAGTAATAGATCGAGCCGATCCCGCGGATGCCCAGGAACGACACCGCGACGCGCTGGGGAACCGACAGCGGCGCGCCGAGCAATCCGACCATTCCCGCGGCGGGGCGGATCAGCAGCAGGATCGCGGCGGCGGCCGCCCCCGCGAG
>JBQLZI010000025.1:0-16723 GCA_052168195.1 Phycisphaerales bacterium | reverse complement strand
CCCACGGGGACGCTCACCCCCGCGGGCGCCCGGGCCTCGCCGGGCACGAACTCGGGCGCGGGCCGCATCGCCGCCAGTGCGACGGCCGCGCTCAGCAGCGCGCCGTGGAAGGCCAGCGAGCCGAGCACGGACCAGCCGCCGATCGCGTCCAGGCGCAGCGCCCCGGTGGGGCGGTTATTCCTCGTCCTCGTCCTCGCCGTCGGCATCCTCGGAGTTGTACGACGCCTGACCGCGCCGGGACGATCCGCCCGGCCTGCCGAAGATCCATCGATCCACGCTCAACGCCCCGCCGCCGCTGAACATCAGCGACAGCCCGACGCACAGCAGGGCCAGTTGCAGGAGGAAGGTCTTCCAGCCGTCGTCGCCGCCCGAGAAATTGTTGAGCGGGGGCAGGAAGCCCAGCGTCGAGGGCCCGCCGCCGAGCGTCGCGGGGCCGATCTGCGTCAGCCACATCGCCGCGCACATCACGCACGCGATCGCGAACGCGGAGAGGGGGGTGAACAGCCCGATCAGCACGAACGCGCCCGCGAGCAGTTCGGTCCACGCGGCCGCGTACGCCATGCGCACCACCCAGGGGGATTCACCCAACACCTTGGGCCAGATCGGCTTATCGCTCGACGCCTTCGCGTGAAGCAGCAGCGTGAGGTTGTGGAGGTTCGCCATCTCGACCGGCCCGGAGAAGTCCGCCGCCGTGTACACGCGGCCGGGCACGGGCGTCGCCTGCGCAAGGATCACCCGGGCGCCGTCGATCGCGCTGCTCGGATCGGGGAGCGAGCCGTCCGGAGCGTCGGCGTCGCCGGGGGCGCGGGGGGCCCCGGCGCCGACGGCCGCCCGCTCAGCGCGATCCACGCCCAGGTTCGCGAGCACCGCCGCCGCCTCGGGCGGGTACGGGCTCGTGACCATCACCTTGGACCAGCCGGCCCACAGGAAGAACGCCCCCAGCGCCACGCGGAGCAGCAGGGGGCCGAGGTTCGACGAGAGCGAGCGGCGGAAGGGGCGCATGGGTCAGGTCCGTGTTCGGAAGCGTCGCGGGCGGAGCGCGGCGCGCCCAACCCGCGGGGATCGCGGTTCGGCAAGCAGACAGGACGCGCCCCGAGGCGCGGCCGTTCACTTCTCCATCGGCGAGATCGCGCCGGGAGGGTTCATTCCCGCGACGCGGGCCCCGATTTCACCGGCCGGCGGTTTCCCCGTCCCGCTCGATGATCAGGTCGAGGAACGCTCGTTCCGCTTCCTTGTACGCCGAGAACGCGCGGTTCAACTCCTCGTTGAGTTCCTCCGCGCGCCGGGCGCTGAGCGTCGATGCCGAGCCCGTCGCGCCAGCGCTCGCCGCCTCCAGCGAGGCGCTGGCGTCGCGCAGGTCGCTGACCGACTGCGCGTAGATCCGCGCCGCGTCGTAGAGCAACTCGAACTCCAGTTCCCGCGTGTCCGGGCGGTACAGCAGGCGCCACGGCGCGCGCCGGACCTCCTCAAGCGTGAACTTCAACTGGTCCGAGGCCAGCCGCGCGTTCGCCACCGTCCGCCGCAGCGAAGGCGATGACTCCGCCAGCAGCGTGTCGGCGCGCTCCACCGCGTCGCGGGCCTTCTGCATCGCCGACTGGGCGTCGGTCAGCATGCGGTCGATGGTCGGCTTGGTGTCCCGCTGCAAGTCGGCGACGAGCGTGTTGAACCGCTCCGTCGCCTCGCGCGCGTTGTCGACGGTCGAGCGCACGCCTTCGCGGTTCTCATCGACGATGCCCTGCGCACTCGCGACCACTCCGCGCGCGTCTGACACGCCCTGCTCGATCGATTCCGCGATCGCGGGGAACCGCTCGGTGGTCCTGTCGATATTCGAGACGATCCTGTCGCCCGAATCGAACCACCCGCCCAGGCGCGCGTCCGCCTCGCTGACGATGTCCGCGAACTGCGGGTACGTCACCTCGCGGAACTCGCGGATCATCTCCTCGAGCTCGCGCGCGAACGACGACCCGCGCGTCAGGATGTCCTGCACCTGCGCCTGCTGCTCGGGCCCGTAGCCCGCCTGCGCGAGGAAACTCGGCGGCGCGATCGCGCCCTTGAACACCGAGCCCGCCTGCGCAACGGGCGCCGAGCCCACCGCGCCGATGGTCGGGAACGTCAGCGTCGCGCCCGCGCCGAGCAGCGGCCTGTTCAGGTACGCCGTCGGCTCGCCGTAGAAGCGGATCTTGCGGTCCACGAGGATCTCGAAGTACGTCCCGTCCGGGCGCTGGTTCGAAGGGTCGAGTTCGAGATCGATGTCGTCGACCACGCCCACCGGGCGCCCGTTCACGAGGACCTGCGAATCGATCTCCAGCCCCGCGGGGTCCGAGCCGAGCGGGAAGTACACGATGTACCGCGTGCGCCGCTTCAGTTTGTCGCCCACGCCCGCGAGGATCAGCACGACCACGAGCGCGGCGATGAGCGCAACGATCACGAAGAGCCCCGCTCTCAGGTTGTCTGCGTCGCTGCGTTGCCGTGCCATGCGTTGCTCCTCGGTCGGTTAGCGCGCCCGCGTGGGCTCGATGCTGGGCCGGCTGGGCATCAGGTCTGGCTGGAAGCCCAGCAGGTCCTCGGCGTAGTTGCTGTCGGCGCGGCGCTCCGTGATCGGCCCGTCCGCGTCGCCGCGCAGGAACTGGCGGATCAGCCGCTCGCGCTGCCCCAGCGACTCCGCCTCCTCGTCCGTCTTCGATCGTAAGTCATCGAACCACTGCCGCGATTCGACCGCGATCATCTTCCCTTTGTCCAGCATCGCCATGCGGTCGGCGATCGTGAACGCGCTGTCCATCTCGTGCGTGACGACCACGCTGGTGACGCCCAGTTTGCGCGAGAGGTCGACGATCAGCCGATCGATCTCCGCGCTCGTGACCGGATCAAGACCCGCGCTGGGCTCGTCGTAAAAGAGAAGTTGCGGATCCAGCGCCAGCGCCCGGGCCAGCCCAGCCCGCTTCTTCATCCCGCCCGACAGCATCCCGGGATACTTGTCGGCGTGCTCGCGCAGGCCCACCAACTCCAGTTTGATCTTCACCTGGATGTCGATGATGTCCTGCGCCACCGTCGTGTGCTCGCGCAGCGGCAGCGCCACGTTCTCCGCGACCGTCATCGAATTGAACAGCGCGCCCGACTGGAACAGGATGCCGAAGCGCTTGCGCACCTCGTTCATCTCCTCCTCGTCCAGACACGTGATCTCCTCCCCGAAGATCCACACCTTGCCCTCCTCGGGCGTGATCGAGCCGATCATGCACCGAAGCGACGTGGACTTGCCCGACCCGGAGCCGCCCATCACCACCATGGTCTCGCCGCGCCGGATGTCGAGGTTGAGCCCGTGCAGCACCGCCCGCCCGTCGAAACGCTTGGTGACATTCTCCAGGCGCACGGTCACGTCCCGCGGGGGCGGTCCGCCCGCGCGTTCGGCGGCGTCGCCGGCGCTGGGGCCGACGCGGTGGGTCATGTCGGGCTGTTCCTCGACCATGTTGGCGTTCACTCTACATCGGCCCGGGAACCCCCGCGACTTCCCGGACCGTGAAGACGCGGAGGCGGCGCCGGTCGCGACGGTCCGAGAACCATCCCGTCCGAAAATCCGGCCCGGGGTTTGCGTTGGTTCAACCCGCCGGCCGATCGTCCCGGGCCGGAAGTGAAGTCGGGCGTCGGCTCAGCCGACCTCCCCTGATCGGGTCTCGCGTCGGGCGAAGGTCGCCCGGACGACGCGAGCCGAGGGAGTAGAGGACCAATGACCAACACCACCAAAGGGCTCTGCGCAACCACGGCGATGCTCCACGCGGGCGCCATCGACGAGAACCACCCCAGCGTGCAGCACGCGCACCGCGTCTACCGCCGCCTGGTCTCGACGTGGGCGAGCGACCTGATGCGCCTCCGCGCTCAGGGCCTGCACGTCCCGAGCCACCGCGACCCCGCCGCCGAGCGCGCCGGCGCCGCCGTTGCGGACCGCATCGCCCGCAAGGCCGCCTGAGGGCCTGAAGGCTTCACCACCGACCGATCGTGCGCACGCGCCGCGCCCACCGCGCGGCCTTTGCGCTTCTCACGGTTCGCCCGGCCACTGACGGCCACATCACGGGAGGGATCCCAATGGGCGGCATCTCCAGTTCCGGCCTTGTCTCCGGCATCGACACCCAGAGCATCATCCAGCAACTCCTCGCGATCGAGTCGAGGCCCAAGATCTTTGCGCAGCAGCGCATTGTCCAACTGCAGACCCAGCAGGCGGCCTACCTCGACGTCAACTCCCAACTGCTCAACCTCCGCTCCGCCGCCAGCGCGTTCCGCGCCAGCCGCGTCTTCGACTCCACCCGCGCCACCTCCTCAAACCCCAACGTCCTCTCCGCCACCACCAGCACGTCCGCCTCGCCCGGCGCGTACAACTTCATCGTCAACCGCCTCGTCTCCAGCGAGCAGCAGATCTCCCGAGGGTTCACCGACCGCAACGTCTCCGCCGTCGGCCTGACCGAACTCACCGTCGAGATCGGCGGCGGCACGCTCTCGACCGACACGCGCCTCTCCTCGCTCAACGGCGGCGACGGCGTCGCCCGCGGCAAGATCAAGATCACCACCCAGTCCGGCGACTCCGCCGAGGTCGATCTCTCCTCCGCCATCACGATCAGCGACGTCATCAGCGCGATCAACGGGACCACCGGCATCGACGTCGAGGCCCGCATCGACGGCGACCGCCTCGTCATCGAGGACAACTCCGTCGGCGCGATCGGCAGCAGTCTGCGCATCGAGAACGTTTTCGGCAGCAACACCGCCACCTCGCTGGGCATCGCCGGCGTCAACGCCAGCGGCGTCATCACCGGCTCCAACATCAACCGCCTCTCCGCCAACACCGCGCTCTCGTCGCTCAACGACGGCACCGGCGTCGGCGTCCGCGCCAACGTCGTCTCCGACTTCCGCATCACCGCGCGCGACGGGACCAACTACAACGTCCGCATCGGCGAGGTCCTCGACAACGACGGCGAGGTCACCCGTACCGCCGCGTCCACACTCCAGGACGTCATCGACCGCATCAACGAGGACACCGACGGCAACGTCACCGCCTCGATCGGCGCCGACGGCGTCTCGCTCCAACTCACCGACAACACCGGCGGCGGGGGCGACATCATCGTCGCCGAGTCCGACACCGGACGCACCACCGCGCGCGACCTGGGCATCCTCGGCACGTCGAGCGGCGCCACGCTCTCCGGCCGGCGCCTTATCGCCGGGCTGAACACCACGCTCCTCTCGTCGCTCAACGGCGGCGCGGGCGCCACCGGCACGACCATCTCGCTCACCACCCGCAACGGCGCGAACACCGACGTCGCCATCGACGCGAACGGCTCCGTCGCCGACGTCGTCAACGCCATCAACAACTCCGGCGCCGGCGTCACCGCCGCGCTCAACCGCGCCGGCAACGGGCTCATCCTCACCGACACCACCTCTGGCGGCGGCACGTTCACCGTCGGGGGCGACGCTGCCGCGTCGTTCAACATCGACGGCTCCTACACCGACGGCGTCGCGCGCACCGACAACCTCCAGACGCGGTGGGTGGGCAACGGCACGCTGCTCTCGTCGCTCAACTCGGGCACGGGCGTGGGCACGGGCAGTTTCCGCATCGTCGACTCCACCGGCGCCATCGCCGAGATCAACGTCGGCGAGAGCATCCGCACCGTCGACGACATCATCGGGCTCATCAACTCCCGTCCGCTCGATGTCAAGGCGCGCATCAACGACACCGGCGACGGCATCATCCTCGAAGACGAATCGGGCGGCGCACAGGCCATCCGCGTCGAGGACGTCAACGGCACCGTCGCGCGCAAACTCAACATCGCCGGCACGGCGGAGAGTTCCGCCGTCGGCGAGAACGTGATCAACGGCTCGTTCGAGCGCACCTTCGAGTTCGAGGCCACCGACACGCTCCAGGACATCGCCGACGAGATCAACTCGGTCGCGCCTGGCTTCACCGCGTCGATCGTCAACGACGGCGGCGGCTCCAACCCCTTCCGCCTGTCGCTCACCTCGCAGTTCTCCGGCCGCGTCGGCCGCCTGTCGATCAGCACCGAGGGGACCGATCTTGGCCTCACGACGCTGACGCAGGGGCGCGACGCCGTCGTGTTCTACGGCTCCACCGACCCGGCGCAGGCCATCGCGCTCACCTCGTCGACCAACTCGCTCTCCAACGTCATCACGGGCGTCACCGTCAACCTCGAGGGCACCTCGAGCGGGCCCGTCGAACTCGTCGTGTCGCGCGACACCGAGAAGATGGAGAAGACCATCAACGAGTTCGTCGACGCCTTCAACCTCGTCATCGACTCGATCAACAAGTACGACAGTTACGACCAGGAAACCAACAAGCGCGGCCCGCTGCTGGGCGACTCCGCCGTCTCGCAGATCCGCCGCGGGCTCTACGCAGCGATCCAAGGCACGCCCTTCAACGTCGACGGCGAACTCCAGCGCCTCTCGCTGGTGGGCGTGAAGATCGGCGACGGCGCCAAACTCGAGTTCGACGCCCAGAAGTTCCGCGAGGAGTTCGCGGACAACCCCCAGGCCGTCGAAGACCTCTTCGCCGCCTTCGACCTCGCCCCGCGCGAGGACACCGTCCTCCTCGAAGACGAGGACGGCAACCCAATCGCGACCACCCCCAACACCGACCCCCTCGAGCCCACCAAGATGGGCATCGCGGAGATCATCAAGCGCCTGTCGGACCAGTACACCAACTCGATCGACGGCCTGCTGACCAGGCGCAAGAACACCCTCACCGACCAGATCGACCTCCAGGCCCAGCGCATCGCCGGCTTCGACGTCCAACTCGAACGCAAGCGCCTGCGGCTGGAGCAGCAGTTCATCGCGATGGAGCAGGCGATCGCGTCGCTCCAGAGCCAGCAGGCCGCCCTCGGCTCCATCGGCTGACCCGCGAGCCGCGCCATCGCCGATGAAACCTCAGCGGCTTTCCCGGACTGGCTCAAACGACCACCTCAACGAACCGATCAGGCATAGGCCATGAACGCACCGAATCCCGCCGACGCCTATCTGCGAAGCAAGGTTCTCTCGGCCCGGCCCGAGGAACTCCGGTTGATGCTCATCGAGGGCGCGATCAAGTTCGCCCGCCAGGGCGGCCAGGGGATCGCGACCAAGGACTGGGAACTCGCCTACAGCGGGCTCTCCAGGGCCAAGAACATCCTGCTCGAACTCATCTCGTCGCTGCGGCCCGAGATCGCGCCGGACATCTGCCAGAAACTCAGCGCCCTCTACATGTTCATGTACCGGCGCCTGCTCGACGCGAACCTCGAGAAGAGCCCCAAGATCGTCGACGAGGTCGTCGAACTGCTCGAGTACGACCGCGAGACGTGGCTCATGGTCATCGAGAAGTACCGCGCCGAGAACAACCTCCCGCCGATGCGCCGCGAGGACGCCGACGCGCTCGCCAAGGCCGTCAACGACGCCTCCGGGCCCGACATCGACGCCCAGACCGGCGAGCCCGCGCCGATCGTGTCCACGTCCAACGGCAAGCCGGCGCCCAAGTCGCTCCCCGCGTCGCCCGGCCGCACGCCCGCCGGCGCGCAGCACGGGTACTCGTCGATCTCCATCGAGGGCTGAGCCGACAACGCCACGCGCACAGCGACCCGCCGACCACGGACGCTACGATGGCCGCGCGGTGTTTCCATGCGCGGGCGTGGCGGAACTGGCAGACGCACGGGATTTAGGTTCCCGTGGCCGTAACAGGCCGTGCAGGTTCGATTCCTGTCGCCCGCATTGAAGATCGGCAGCAGGCAACAAACAACGCGCGACATCCAGGCGATGTCGCCAGAGTCCCCGCTACCCGCTGCCTGCTTCTCACATATTCGGCTGCGGCGTCGTGCGCAGGTAGGGCTTCACTTCCTTGAAGCCCTTGGGGAACAGTTTCTTCGCCTCGTCGTTGCTCACCGCGGGAACGATGATGCAGTCCTGCCCGTGCTTCCAGTTCGCGGGCGTCGCGACCTTGTGCTTCGAGGTCAGTTGCAGCGAGTCGATCACGCGCAGCAGTTCGTCGAAGTTCCGCCCCGTGCTCGCGGGGTAGGTCAGCGTGAGTTTCACCTTCTTGTCCGGCCCGACGATGAACACCGAACGCACCGTGAAGGTGTCGTCGGCCTTCGGGTGGATCATGCCGTAGAGGTTCGACACCGTCTTATCGTGGTCGGCGAGCAGCGGGAAGTTGAGCGCGACGCCCTGGGTTTCCTCGATGTCCTTCGACCAGCCCTCGTGGTCCTTCAGCGGATCAACCGAGAGCCCGATCACCTTCACGTTGCGCCTGTCGAACTCGGGCTTGAGCCGCGCGACCGCGCCGAGTTCCGTGGTGCACACCGGCGTGTAGTCCTTGGGGTGGGAGAACAGCACGCCCCACGAATCGCCCAGCCACTCGTGGAAACGGATGTCGCCCATGGTGGACTGCTGGGTGAAGTCGGGCGCCGTGTCGCCGAGTTGAAGCGTCATCGCGATCTCTCCTTCTGGTGTGCCTTGCTCAGTGCTCTCGGGTTTCGCGCAGCCACGCGGAGTACCCGCCCTTGAGGTTGATCGGCGTGAACCCCTTGCGCTGCAGGTACGACGCCGCCCGTGCCGAGCGTATTCCCCCTGCGCAGTGCACCACGAGCGGGTTCGCGGTCGGGGTCTCCGCGAGCCGCGTCGACAGCGAGGTGTGCGCGACGTTCGGGTACGCCCCGCCGCGGATCGCGCCCGCGAAGTGCTCGGACGCGCGCCGGACGTCAAGCAGCGCGACCTCTTCGCCCGAGTCCAGCATCTCGCGCAGGCGGCCCGCGTCGATCTCGTCGGTCGTTTGCAGGGCCGCGCCGCCGCGCCTCAGTTCCTCGATCACGCCGGGCAGCGCGAAGCCGACTACATCATCAAGCCCCACGCGCACGAGCATGCGCACCGCGTCCTCCACCCGGTCTTCGTCGACCAGCAGCGCGATCCGCTCGCCCTCCTCCACGTACGAGCCCGCGACCGTCGGGAACGTCCGGTCCAGCGGTGTCGAGAGCGCGCCCGGCAGGTGGCCCGCGCGGAACTCGTCCCACGCGCGCGTGTCGAGCACCACGTTCGACGACGACTCGGCGAAGTCCATGATCTCGCGCGCCGTCATCGCCTTCGGCGCGGGAAGTTCGCCCAGCACCGGCGCGCCGTCGCGGTTGAGCCGCTTCATGCGCGCGAAGTACGTCGGCGGCTCGGGCTGCTCGGCAAGGATGTAGTCGAGAAACTCCTGCTGGCCGTCGCGCGCGGCCCGCAGCGCGGGGCTGGTGCGTGCCTCGTAGCCGACGGTCGACTGGGGGATCGCGCCGAGCGCCTTCCCGCACGCCGAGCCGGCGCCGTGCGCGGGCCACACCTGCATGTACTCCGGCAGGTCGGAGAACCGCGCGATCGACGCGAACAGGTCCCTGGCCGATGCCTCCTTCGCGCCCTTCACGCCCACCGCGGTCTCGAGCAGGTCGGGGCGGCCCATGTCGCCCACAAACACGAAGTCACCCGTGAACACGCCCATCGGCTCGTTCGAGGTCGCGCGATCGACGAGCACAAACGACAGGTGCTCGGGCGTGTGCCCGGGCGTGTGCAGAGCGCGGAGCTCGACGTTGCCGACCGTGAACGTCTCCCCGTGCCTCAGCAGCGTCACGCCCGCGGCGTCTCCAGCCCAGCCGTACAGCCAGTCGGGGCCGCCCATCGCGGAGAGGTACGCCCGAACCCCGTGACGCTCGACGAGTTCGCGCGCCCCGGACAGGAAGTCCGCGTGGATGTGGGTCTCGGCGACCGCGGTGATCCGCAGGTCTTCCCGGCGCGCCAGATCGATGTACCGGTCGACGTCGCGCTCCGGATCGATGACCAGCGCCTCGCCCGTCCGCTGGCACCCCACGAGGTACGCGGCCTGGGCGAGCGAGTCGTCGTAGATCTGGCGCAAAAGCATCGCGGGCGGGCCCTTTCCTCGTTCGCTCGCGCCGGGGCGCGGAGTCAGAGGATACGGGGCTCGCCCGCGACGCGGACAACCCTGAGGGGTGTTTCGGATCGGTTCAGGCGCGGCGGCGACGGGCGATCAGCAGCCCGGGCATCGCGAGGGCGAGCGCGCCGGCCGGCGCGGGAATCGCCTGGAGCGCCAAGATCGCCGAGCCCTGGCCGAAGAAGTCGTTGTCGCTTCCCGCGGCCTCGCTGTACGACGACAGGACGAACGTGTACTCGCCCGCGTCGAGGATGCCCTGACGCAGGAAGTTCTCGACCGGCGTGCCGCCGTTCGCCAGACTGCCGGAGAACCCGCTGAACTCGTCGTAGAGCAGTTCGTCGACGAGGATGAACGGGTTGTCGTTGCCCTCGATGGTCGACTGGAAGAACGTCAGCCCTTCGAGGTTGCCCGTGAGCGTGAAGTTGGCGGCCTCGGTCAGGATGAACGAGATGATGACGTCGGCGCCGCCGAGGTTCGGGGAGGTCCCGGCGGTCGTCACCGTGAAGTCGAACGACACGGTGTCGGAGGTCTCGCCGGTGACGATCTTGACGATGGTGCCCGGCGTCCCGGTGCCCGGCTCGCCGCCGAGGAGGAACGTCTCGATGCTCGGCACGCCGAACGAGCCGTTGTCGGTGAGGTCGCCGGCGGTGAGGTAGGCCTCGCCCAGCATGCTCGTGCCGATGTTGGCCATCGCCGCGGAAGCAAGGAGGCCCGAAGTGAACGCGACTGCAATCGTGCGCTTCATGTTGATGCTCTCTGTTCTCGTGTGCTGCCGCCCGCCTTTCGGCCGACGACGCTGACTCCACCTGATTCCCACGAGTCCTGTGCGTCCCGCGCCGGGCGACCGAGAACTCGGCCTCCAAGCCGGAGGGACCCTCGTGGGGCGGAATCAATCTACAGCGGTGCGGCGGCGGGAGCCAGCAAAATCTTGACGGGGCGCCGTGATCGCCGACCCCCAGACGGAGCGATCGGAACAGTCGCAAAGTGCTGCTGATTCAAGTGTTATCACGCGTCGCGCAGACCCTGCGCCCCACCGTCCGCATCTGGTTATCCGGTAAAGCTGGTGAATTCAGGGGGTTTCCCGAGCGCGCACGCCCCCACGCTGTGGAACGGCGTGGGAACCCCCTCGCCGCCGCACGCTGACGGTGAACCCGCCCCCGCGCCGATATCCTCTCGGACGTGAAGATCACCCCCGCACAGGCCCCGATGCTCGCCCGCGCCTACGGCGTGGCGCCGCCGCGATCGACCACCGCCCCGGCGTTCCCTGCGCCCGGCGGCCCGGCCGCCCGCGCCGCGACGGTGACGGATTCCGCGTCGATCTCGGGCGTCCGAGCCCCGGAAACCGCCGGACGCATCGCCCAGGCGGCCCCCGCCGCCTCCCTCGACCGCCTCGTCGCCGCCCGCGTGCCCGGGAAGGTTTCCTTCGACGGCGACGTCGCCTCGCTCTCGGCGCCCGGCGCGTACACCATGCACGGCCGCCCCGCCGACCGCAACGCCGCCGCCACCGGTGTGCAGACCGGCCGCTCGCTCGATATCTCGGGCTGAGCCCTCCACACCGTGGATAACCCGCGGCGCCGCACCGCCGCCGCAGCGGCGTGAGAAGCCGGGAAAGCCCGCAGAAGTCCGATAAACGCGGACGCCCGGGCAGGCCCGAAAATCCTCGAAGATAACTTCAAGGGACGTTGGTCAGGCACGACAACCGCGGCCGGGACGCGCGAGCATCCCGACCGCGGCAGGGGCAAACCGTGTCGTCGGCAGCGGTCAGTGGGCCGCGGCCTGGTTGATCCCCGACATCGCGAGGTCGGTCAGTTTCTGGTCCGTCGCCGACTCCTCATCGAGAGTCTGCGTCAGCAGTTCGCTGGCCTCGTCCTCCCCGAGCATCTGCGCGTACGTGCGCACGGTGCCGTACGACGCGATCTCGTAGTGCTCGACCTTCTGGGCCGCGGCGATCAGGCCCGCGTCGCGCACCTCGCCGTCGTCGATCTCGTCGATCGCCTCGTTGCCTTCCTTGATGAGGCCGAGGATCGCCTCGCACTTCACGCCGTTGGGGCTTGAGCCGAGCCCCTGGAAGATGGCCTCGAGCCGCTTCACGTGCAGTTTGGTCTGCTCGTGATGCTCGCGGAACCCCTTCTTGAGGTCGTCGGAGTGCGCGGCCTTCTCCATCTTCGGCAGCGCCTCGAGGATCTGGTTCTCCGCGTGATAGAGGTCTTTGAGCGAGTGGATATACAACTTCTTGAGCGAGTCAATGTTCATGGGCATGGCGTTGTCTCACATGTGTGTCGTTTGCGTCGTGTCTGTGCCACCGGGCGCGACCACGCGACTCCGGCACACCACACTTCCCGCGCTGGGCTGATTCGGCAATGAGCCCGCGGTGAACCGCGGATCATCTTGCGTTCCGTCGGCGGCGCGGTAGCGTGGTTTCGACACACGCGAACGGAGGGCGACCGTGCTGCAGATCCCGATATGGGCCGGCGTTACGCTGCTGAGTCTCGGCGCTGTTGCGTTGCTGTTGGGCCTGCGCGGCCGGCGCATCGACCGCGAGCCGCGCTGCCCGAAACGACGCTGCGCGTACGCGCTGGGCGACGTGCTGGCCGCGCGCGAGCAGCGGGGCGAAGCGGCGTTCCCCGTCATCTGCCCGGAGTGCGGTCGCGAGATCGCGCAGCGCTCCGCCCTGCGCATCGGCACGCGCCGAAAGATGCCCGCCGTGCTCGCGCTGGCCGCGCTGCTCCTTGCGCCCGGCGCCGCGGCCCTCGGGTTCCACGCCTACGCGGCATACCAGTCGACCAAGGCCGTGCAGACCATGCCGCTCTGGCTGCTCCTGCGCAACGCGGAGCGCGACAGCGTAGCGAACAGATTCGTGCATCAGAACGAGCTGTACGAACGCGCCCGACGGGGCGCGATCCACGGCAAGGACGCCGAGCGCGTCGTGCAACGCGTCCTCGACTGGCAGACGAGACTCGGCATCCAGATGCCGATCGCCGGCGACGCGTTCTCGGCGCTCGCGGATCAGGGCTACGCCACCCGCGCGGACATCGAACGCTTCTGGGACCAGATCCGCGTGTACGAACTGCTCGTGCCCGAACGCGTCGAAGCGGGCGGGCCGCTCCCCATCGAACTGCGCGTGCACTACCGCGGCGGGCAGCGCCACAACGCGCCGCTCCGCCGCGACATGCACAACAACGGCGCGGGCGAGCATCTCGTGAATCGTCTGGAGTACACGGTGACGGAACTCCGCATCAACGGCGTAACGATCGATCTCGACGACAGCGAACGCCGGCTCTGGATCGAAATCGACCGCCCGAGGTCCCGACGGCATACTTTCGATATCGGCTGGCAGCCAAAATCAGACGTCTGGGACAAGATCCGCACACCCGCCGGGAGCACTCGTTTCGCCGAGGTTGACGTCACGGTGCGCTGGGTGCCGTGGGAGTATCCGGGTTTCCCCATGGCCAGGGACATCACCCAGGACTTCAAGCAGACGCTGAGAGAGGGGCTGGAGGAAGCAGGGCTCCCGACATCGCAAACGCTGCGCCTCTCGGGGCGCGCCCGCATCGTGCAGCGACTGCCGGAAGTCGAGACCGTGGCCGACGGCGTCGAACGCGCGTGGCTCGAAGAGCAGTTCAGCGAGGCGGTCGTCGAAGTGCTTGATACCGACGCGCCGATCCAGGGACTACCGAGGTATCCGCAGCGTGGGTCGTTCGTCGCCTTCCCTCATCTCGCGTGGGATGCGTCGCGTCCATGGACCGGCGTCGCGTTGTACGGCGACCTCGTCGTTCGTCACGAATCACGGGAGTTTCCGGTGTTCTGGAACGACAGAGTCTCCGGCGCCGATCTCCCGCCAAGCATGATTCATCGCGATATCGCTCTCGAGATCCTCGAGATCGCCCGCGATAACCCCGAGGGATGGGAACTGGTCTTCACCCCCCGGCCCGAGCGCGCGACGCGCAAGGTCGACCGGCCCACCGCGCTGGGCGGGCCGCCGATCGTCGTGCCCGTCGAGATCAAACTCGTCGAGCCCCGGTCCGCGCCCTGATATCCTCCCCGCATGGCCTCGCTCTCCGACATCCTGGGTCAGGACCGCGCGGTCGCGGCCCTGCGCTCCTCCCTCCACGCCGATCGGGTCCACCACGCGTGGGTCTTCCACGGCCCGGCGGGGGTGGGCAAGATGACCACCGCCCGCGCCTTCGCCGCGATGCTCCTTGACCCGACGCTCGCCCCCAACCTCGCGGGCGAACTCGAACCCGACGAAAGCAGCCAGACCCAGCAACTCATCGCCGCGGGCGTCCACCCCGACCTGCACGTGGTCACGAAGGAACTCGCGCTGTTCAGCGACGACGCGCAGGTCCGCGCCCGCAAACTCATCACCATCCCCCGGCAGGTCGTCGACGAGCACCTGATCCGCCCCGCGTCGCTCACCGCGCGCGTGCCCAGCGGAGCCCGGGCCGGCAAGGTGTTCATCGTCGACGAGGCCGAACTCCTCGACGAGGGCACGCAGAACGCCGTGCTCAAGACCCTCGAAGAGCCGGCGCCGGGCACCGTCATCATCCTCGTCACCAGCCGCGAGAACCGCCTGCTGCCGACCATCCGTAGCCGATGTCAGCGCGTCGCGTTCGGCCCGCTCGACGAGCGGTCGATGCGCGAGTGGATCGCGCGCGACAAGGAACGCTCCGCCGTGGGGCAGGAGCAGCGCGAGTGGCTCACGCGCTTCGCCGACGGCGCCCCGGGCCGCTACGAACTCGCGCAGACGATGGGCCTGTTCGGCTGGTCGCGTGATCTGGCGCCGCGCCTCGACGCCGCGGACAAGGGGTCGTTCGACCCCGACCTGGGCAAGGCGATGAGCGACCTCGTCGAACAGTTCGCGCAGGACTGGGTCAGCGCGCACGACAACGCGAGCAAGGACGCCGCGAACAAAGACGGGGCCCGCCACATGTTCGCCCTGCTCGCCCACCGCGCGCAGGAACACCTGCGCAGCGCTACGAGCGACCCCCACGCCGAGCGCGCCCTGCGCACCATTGATCTGGTGGGCGACGCCGAGCGCAACATCAACGCCAACGTGAACATGAAGTTCGCGTTCGAGGATCTCGCCGCGCGGCTGGCGCGCTCGTAGCCCGTTCGCAATGTCTTACTCTTGCGCGCCTCAAATCTGTGGAAAATTCCCACGAAACAGGAAAATCGCTCAAAAGCGCTTGCTCTCTCTCTCTCTGATAACGAAGGGGTGAGTCCCTCGCGCCGGGCGAGGAAACGATCGAAACGGACTCAGCGGGAGCATGAAGTCGTGGAAAAGAAGACTCACAAGTCGCGGCGGATGATCGCCGGTTCGCTCGCCGCCTTCGTCGTCGGCGCCACGCTCGGAGTCACTACAGAAGTTGCCCTGGCCAATCCCGTCACGCGAGGGTGGGAGTACGGAGGCGAGAACTGCGGCTGCTACAACGACAATTGTGGTAATACGAACTGCTGCTTGAACTGTTGTGGATTCTGGGCGCCGGTTGATCTCACCGTTACCCAAGGTGATGTATCACAATGCCAGGCATTCTGCAATCAAGCCGTCTTCCCTTGCCAGCCATCATGAAGGTCCGACCGCTAGCTCTCGGCGGCCTCCTTGTTCTTGGCAGTGCGGTGGTCGCTTTTATGATCACTCGATCTATGCATCGTGATTCGGCCGGGGACTTAAATGAGCCACGCGTCTCATTGCTGCTTGAACAAACACCTTGGGTCACGCCCGAAGCAACTGCGAGGATCGCGCGGCTTGAACGGTTATCGGCGTCGTCCTCGCTCAACGCGGACGATGTGGATTTCCTGCTCGAATCGCTCGCCAAGGAAATCCCTGCGGTCGACCCGTCACAGCGCGACATCCCGATTGCCCAATCCGCCCAAGGGCAGCGCTGGTTTCTTGTCAATCAAGAGGTATCGCTCGCCCGCGCCACCGCCGCGACAGCGCTCCGCAGAGATGACTCGATCCCCGCCGAAGCACGGCAACAAATCGAGCACGAACTGCTCGTCCTGCTCGACAGCGAGGATCCGTCCACACGCCTTGCCGGCACGACCTTCGTCGTGAGTTCGCGGATGATCGAGAACCCGGCCCACCGCGCGCGCATCGAGGCCGTCCGACTCGGCGACGCCGACGCCTCGGTGCGCGCCAACGCCGAGCGACAACTCGCTCACTACGCGTACATCTACGAGGGCGGCCCCCCGGCCGACAGGCCCGAAGGGTGCAACACCTGCCCGTGATCGGACGAAGAACTGTGCGGGGTTCTTCCATGCGCGCACGCGGCTTCACCCTCATCGAGATGCTCGTCACGATCTCCGTGATCGCGCTGCTTATCGGCATCCTCGTCCCCACGCTCACCGGCGCGATGGCCAAGGCACGCGACACGAAGTGTCTTGCGCAACTCAAGGGCTTCGGGCCGACGTTCCAGTCGTTCCGCCACGAACACCGCGGGCAGCTGCCCTACGCGGACATCAACGCCGATTTCGCGCGGGGGTGGACCCGCCCGTGGGACCAGTTGGCGCCGTATCTTCATGTTCCCCTGCCCCGGGGCGACGCGGATGCGCACACCGTCGAGACCTGGGCGCCGTTCGTCTGCCCGTCCGATCGCACGATGGCGGCACGGACGGGCGTGTCGTACTGGTACGGGCTCTTCCAGATGATCGCGATCCAAGGCCAGGCGGAAACCACCTTGATGGTCGAGCGCGACCCCGAGTCGTGGTCATGGCTTCACGATGGCGACGACTTTCATTCGCCGCGACCGGCGCAGGGGGAGTCGGGGAAGAACCACCTAAAACTCGACG
>JBQLZI010000024.1:0-16888 GCA_052168195.1 Phycisphaerales bacterium | reverse complement strand
CTGGTCTGCGAGGTCGGCATGAACGCGCCGGGCGAGATCGCGCCGCTCGCGCGCCTCGCCGAGCCCGATATCGCCGTCATTACGGGCGTCGGTCGCGCCCACTTCGAAGCGTTCGGCAGTCTCGAGGGCATCGGCCGCGAGAAGGCCTCGCTGCTCCATTACCTCCGCGCGGGCGGCTGGGCCGTCGTCCACGCCGGCAGCGAATCGCTCCTCGGCGAAGCCGTGGCGACCGCGCCGAATCTTCTTCGCGTGGGCGACACGCCCAACGCCGACGTGCGCCTGACCCACGCCGCGCACGCGCGCCGCGGCGAGCGCACGGTGCTCGGCTTCGGCGTCGAGCACGAAGGCGGCAACGCCACATTCGAGATCCCCACGCCCGGCGCGCACAACGCTGGCAACGCCGCCCTCGCCGTCGCGGTGGCGCGACTGCTGGGCGTGCCCGATGAGGCCATCGCGCGCGGGCTTGCCGTCGCGGCCCCGGCCGACATGCGCATGCAGCGCTGGGAGATCCGCGGCGTGGATCTCTTCAACGACGCGTACAACGCCAGCCCCGAATCCGTCGCCGCCGCCGTGCGCACGTTCTGCGAACTCACGCCCGACGCGAAACGCCGCGTCGTGGTCTTCGGCGACATGCTCGAACTCGGCGATCACACCCCCGATGCGCACCGCGACATCGGCGACCTGCTCGTCCGCGCCGGCGACGGCGCGTTCGGCGCGCCCGTCGACCGCGTCGTCTGCGTCGGGCAGCACGCGCTCTTCACCGCCGAGCGGCTCCTCCTCGAATGGGGCGACGACGGCGATCACCGCGTCTCGATGTTCAGCGACGCGGGCGCGGAGGGCGCCGTCGCGATCGCACGCCTGCTCGAACCGGGCGACGCGGTGCTGCTCAAGGGCTCCCGCCGCACCGGCCTCGAACGCGTGGAGCAGGCCCTGCGCGACCTCGCGGAGAACCGCGTGCCCGTGATCGACCGCAACCCCCGGCGCCTCTCGGGCGGCAGGCCCGACCCGCTGGCTTCGGCCGGATGAGCTGACGAACGCACACGCCGGCATGGATGCCGGTACCCTGCGGCCATTCGCACGGAGGCGACGACCGCATGCTCTACAACCTGCTCGAAGCGCTGCGACCCTGGCTGCTCGAGCGAGACATGTACCGCTGGTTCATGGTCTTCGACCAGGTCACCTTCCGCGCGCTCCTCGCGGCGGTCCTCGCGTTCGCCCTCGTCGTCGTCTTCGGCAAGCCGGTCATCGGCTACCTCACGCGCAAGAAGATCGGCGACGCCGGCATGACCGACGCCGCGGCCCTCCAGGCCGTCGCGATGAGCAAGAAGAACGTGCCCACGATGGGCGGCGTGCTCATCGCCGGCGCGATCCTCGCCTGCACGCTGCTCCTGGGCGACCTCACCAACCGCTACATCGTGATGGGTCTGCTCGCGCTGCTCTGGCTCGCGGCCCTCGGCGGCGCGGACGACTGGCTCAAACTCACCGCGTCCAGCAGGCCCGGCGGCTCGCGCCAGGGGCTCTACGCGTGGGAGAAACTCGTCTTCCAACTCGGGCTCGGGCTGTTGCTCGGGTATTTCGCGTTCAACGCGGGCGATTCCCCGCTCGACAAGGACCTCGCCCACGTCCTCAACCTTCCGTTCCAGAAGACGTACGAGACCCGCGCGGGCGAGATCAGCGGCTCGCTGCTGTTCCTGAACCGCTGGACGTACATGATCCTCATGACGCTGATGATCGCGGGCATGTCCAACGCCGTGAACATCACCGACGGCATGGACGGGCTCGCGGGCGGGATCACCGCGGCGGTCGCGTTCGGGATCACCGCGCTGTGCGTGGTAGCGGGCTGGCAGGAGGTGGCGCAGTACCTCTTCATGCCGTACGTTCCGGGCGCGGAGGAACTCGCGATCATGGCCGCCGCGATGGCCGGGGCCTGCCTCGGCTTCCTGTGGTGGAACTGCGCGCCCGCGAGCGTCTTCATGGGCGACACCGGCGCGCTGTGCCTAGGCGGGCTCCTGGGCTACTTCGCCGTCGTGGTGCGCCACGAGCCGCTCGTGCTGTTCATGAGCGGCGTGTTCCTGCTCGAGATCGGGTCCGTCGCGCTCCAGGTCGGCTATTTCAAGGCGACGAAGGGCAAGCGCATCTTCCGCTGCGCGCCGTACCACTGGCACCTGCACATGGGCGGGTGGAGCGAGCAGAAGATCGTCGCCCGGCTCTGGATCGTGACCATCGTGCTGGTGGTCGGCGCCCTGCTCACGGTCAACATCCGCTGAGCGGCGGGCCGGAGCGTCAGGAGGGGGGGCGCCCCGTCCTACCATCGGCCCGGAGGTTGCCGTGAGTCAGGCCCCGGCGCCCGTGCAGGGCGGCCCGAACAAACCGAAGCGCACCGCCCCGAAGCGGCTGACCGACGACGGTCGCCTCATCGGCGGGCGGCTGGCCGGACTCACCATGTGGGGCGCGATCGTGACGCTCTCGTGGCCGATCTTCGCCGAGTCCCTGATGAATTGGCTGGTCGGCGCGGTCGACACTATCCTCGCCGCGGGGCTCAGCGAGGCCGCGGCCGACGCCATCGCGGGCGGCGCGTACCTCAACTGGGCGATCTCGTTGGTGGGGATGTCGATCGGCGTGGGCACGACCGCCGTCGTCGCGCGGAGCGTGGGAAAGGGACGCGTGGCCGCCGCCAACGCCGCGACCGGGCAGAGCGTGCTGCTCGCGCTCGGCGCGGGCGTTCTGACGGGCCTGCTGATCTGGCTCGCGACGCCCTGGTTCGCGAAACTGCTGAACCTTCAGGGCGAGGGGCTGGAGAACTTCCTCGTCTACCTCCGCACGCTGGCGTGGGGCGTGCCGGGGATCACGCTGCTCGCGACGGGCATCGCCGCGTGCCGCGGCGCGGGCGATTCGCTGCGCCCGCTGCTCGTCATGGTCGCGGTCAACGTCGTCAACACGCTCGTGTCGTGGGCGCTCGCGGGCGTCGACATCGTCCGCGGGTCGGTCGTCGAGGGCGAGGTCTTCCAGCGCACCCTGCTGCACAACCCCTTCGGATTCGATCTCGGCGTCCTCGGCATCGCATGGGGCACCGTCGTCGCGTGGTGGCTCGGCGCCGCGGCCATTGCCTGGCTGCTCATCGACGGGCGCAGCGGCGTGAAACTCCGCCGCCGCCGCCTGGTCTATGACCACGTCACCACCGCGCGCGTCGTGCGGATCGCGATGCCCAACTTCCTCGAGATGGCGGGCATGTTCGCGGGCAACTTCCTGATCGTGATGATGGTCGGGTGGATGAACTCGCCCGGCCTGCTCGGCGCGCACATCGTCACCATCCGCATCGAGGGCGTGAGTTTCCTCCCCGGCTTCGCGATGTCGATCGCCGCGGCCACGCTCGCCGGGCAGTACCTCGGCGCGGGCAGCCCAACGCTCGCCAACCGCAGCGTCTGGGCATGCGCGGGCATCACGGCCGCCTTCATGGGCGTGATGGGGCTGGCGTTCATCTTCTTCCCGATCTTCATCACCGGGCTGTTCACGCCCCAGGAAACCCATCTCGAGTGGACCCCGCGCCTGCTGTTCATGGTCGGGTTCATCCAGATCCCCTTCGGTGTGGGGATGGTCTTCCGCTCGGCGCTCCGCGGCGCCGGCGACGCCAAGGTCGTCATGTGGCTGACGTGGCTGACGACGTGGGGCATCCGCCTGCCCCTCGCGTATTTCCTCTCGGGCGTCTCCATCCCCGAGTCCGTGTTCGGCGTCGAGATCGTCAACCCCTCGCCCATTCAGCACGGGCTCGTGGGGCTGTGGTACGGCCTGATCATCGAGATCGTCCTGCGCTGCCTCGCGTTCATGATCCGCTGGTTCCAGGGCGCGTGGAAGACCAAGAAGGTGTGAGCGAAGCAAAGGGCAGAAGGAAGCACACAGCAGCCATGTCCAGGCGCCACTTCACCATCCGCGACGCGACCGACGAAGATCTTCCCGCGATCTTCGCGATCTACAACCGCCACGCGCTCCACGGCATCGCGACCTTCGACACCGTGCCGCGCACGCTCGACACGCACCGCGACTTCCTCTCGAAGCGCGACCTCGCGAGGCACCCCGTGCTCATCGCGGTCGACGACGACGGCGAGACGCTGGGCTACGCGTCGCTGTCGAGTTGGAGCGACAAGTGCGCGTACGCCCGGGCCGCGGAGTTCTCGGTGTACGTCCGCGACGACGCGCACGGGAAGGGCGTCGGGCGGGCGCTCGCCGAGGCGGTCTTCGCCCGGGCGCCCAAGGGAGGCGTGTTCGTCGCGCTCTCGCGCATCGCGATCGGCCCCGAGACCGAGCCCAGCGTGCGGCTGCACGAGAAACTCGGCTTCGAGCGTGTCGGCGTGCAGCGGCGAGTGGGGGAGAAGTTCGGGCGGATTCTCGATGTGCTCCTCATGGAGAAGCACCTCGACTGATCACGCGCCGATGCGCAGCCGGTCGGCCAGTTGCACCGGCAGCCCGGCGTCGGCGATCTTGCGGATCGTCGTGTCCACGTCGTAGGCAACGCGGCGGATCTGGATGGTCCGCGCCGTCGTGTCGAGGACCGCGTACGACGCGTCGGGGTTGCCGTCGCGCGGCTGGCCCACCGCGCCGGGGTTCACAATGAACCGCGCGCCCCTGGGCAGGTTGATCACGATCTCGGGGGTCAGGTGGTGGCCGCGGATCGCGGGCTTGGCGGCCTCGGCTGCGCGTTCGCCCGTCGGGTCGACCACCGCCAGCGCGGGTTTGCTGACCAGCGAGAACGCCGAGGGGATGTGCGTGTGCCCGACCGCGGCGATCGAGCCGCGGAAGGCGTCGAAGGTCCGCTTGGCGGCCGCGTTCGAGTAGAGGTACTCCCAGCGATCCGGTCCAAGCGAGGCGTGCGCGACCGTCAGTCCCTCGATGGTGTCGGCGAGGGGCCAGTCGGCGATCGCGCGGCGGTGCATCTGGCCGAGGGAGCGGCGGGTGAACTCCAGCGACGCCGCGGCCCGCTCGTTGAAGCGTTCGAGGGTCGCGTCCTGGAAGACCGCCTCGTCGTGGTTGCCCAGGACGACGGCGTCGCAGCAGTCGTAGACGAGTTCGACGCACGCGGCGGGGTCGGCGCCGTAGCCCACGACGTCGCCCAGGCAGACGGTGTGATCGACGTCGACCCGGGAGAGGTCGTCGAGCACGGCCTCGAGGGCTTCGAGGTTCCCGTGGATGTCGGCGAGGAGGGCGTAGCGTGGCATCGTCGTCGGGCCCTGGCCCCCTGTGGGGCGGCTCGGCGTGGGCGGGGAATGCGTCGTCTCTGTGGCGTGCGTGCCGGGGCGTTATCCGGGCCTGTGCGGGCCGGCGCCCCGTGGGCGGACATCTATCGACAAGGTCAACGGCCGAGTGCGAGCGAAGTTGCCCGCGCGGCGCGGGTTCTTCGTGAAACCCTCCGGGCGATTCCGGGCGGGCCGCTTGGCTGGACGCGCCCCAACGAAAAACCCGTCGCGTTCTTGACGCAACGGGCGGGTGTTCAGGGGGAATCAGCGGGATCGCTTACCGCTTGAAGTTGCGGCGCTGGTTCTCGGGCTCGAAGTCGAAGCCGAGTTCCTCCTCAAGGCCGGACCGCTCCTCGCGGGGCTGCCCGTCGGTCGTGGCGTCCACGGACTCGTCGCCTTCGTCCTCGGCGTCGTCCTCGTCCTTCACCGCGTCGAGGGCGGCCTGACGGGCGGCCTTGGCTTCCGCCTCGGCCTGCTCGTCCGAGAGGCCGCGCTGCTTCATCTCGCGCCGGATCTCTGCCTCGACCTTGGCGATCTTGACCTTGTCGGGCGAGACGAGCATCAGGGTCCGCCGGTCGACGTGCCGGGGCGGGATCTCGATCTTGGCGATGTCCCCGATGTTGTCGAGGACGCGCTGCATGATCTCCATGCCCAGCCCGCGGTGAACGACCTCGCGCCCGCGGTACATCTGGACGAACTGCACCTTGTGGCCGTCCATCAGGAAGGCCCGCGCCTTGCGGATCCGCAGGTCGATGTCGTGCTTGTCGACCTTGATCGAGCGTCCGAGACGAACTTCCTTCAGATCTGAGACCTTGGACGACGCCTTGCTCTTGGTCTGCTTCTTGGAGAGTTCGTACTTGTACTTCCCGTAGTCCATGATCTTGCAGACCGGGGGCCGCGCCTCGGGAGAGATCTCCACGAGATCAAGCCCCGCGTCCTCGGCCATGCGGAGGGCCGAATCGCGGTCGATGACGCCGATCTGTTCGTTATCCGGGCCGATCACGCGCAACGGGGAGATGCGGATCATGTCGTTGATCCGGGTGCGCTTCACGGGCGGGCCGCTGTCGCGGTAGTAACGCCTGCCGATAGGACTGCTCCTTGCTCAAAAGAAACCGGCGCCGGGTCCGCGGCGCGGAAGGATCACCGTGACCGGGAAGGCCCGGTCCGGACGGATGGAAACTCAAGGGTGGCGCGGCGGACGGGGCTCATGCGTGTCGGCGGCGCGCCGACGCGAACCCCGGATCGACAAGATGCTCAGGCACGATTGTCGTCAACGCGTGTTCCGTCGCGCGGTGCCGGTCACGGCGCCCGTGACCGTCACGGGGCCACGCCGTCCTAAGACACTAACCGCGTCCGGGGGGGTGGGCAAGCCAATTTGGTCTGGGAAGGACCGCAGAATTCCGCCGCGCAGACGAAGGGCTCTTGATGGGGTCCGGTTTCAACCGGTGTGTTCATCCTGCCGATGGTGCTGGCGCCCCTGACGGCTGAAACCGGAGGAAACCGACCTATGACGTGCGCCAAACGCGGTCACGCGTGCCAATGCGGCTCAATGATCCCCACGCCCAAGTACGAGGGGGCGCTGCTGCGCGCCACCGCTGAGCGTTTGACAGCACGGATCGCGTCTCATCTGCCCCTCGCACCCGACCGAGCCGACGTCTTTGTCGCCGCGGGCCCGGGTTGGGAGGCCCGGCTGCGTGAGGCTGCGGACCAGTTCAAACCCACCGAACAAACCCAGATCCGCGCAGTGGGGATCGATGCGGGCGGAGCGGTGGACCTGTGGTCACAGACCACGCTGGACCTCCTGGTCGCCAGGATCGAGTCGCCCTGGTTCCCCGAGGTGCTGAACCGTGGCCTTCTCACGATGCACTTCCAGCCGATCGTCGATCTGGCCTCTGGTCATACATATGCCTTCGAGGCCCTGACGCGCGCCTCGCTGGGCGACCGGTTCTTCGGCGCGGGCGAGGTGATCGGCGCTGCGCGCGGCCACGAGGCGATCTTCCAGTTCGATCAGGCGGCGCGCCGGGAGGCGATCGTGCAGGGCTTCCCGGGGCTGACGGAGGGGGAGCGCCTCTTCATCAACTTCATGCCGCAGGTGATCTACGACCCTGAGGTGTGCCTGGCGCGCACGTGGGCGGCGGCGAAGCAGGTCGGGTGCGAACTGTCGTCGCTGGTGTTCGAGGTCGTGGAGTCAGAGGACTTCCCCGATCTCGCGCACCTGCAGGCGATTCTCGACTCCTATCGCGAACGCGGCGCCGCGGTGGCGCTGGATGACGTGGGAACCGGGAAGACCGCGCTGAGTTACATCGATGTGCTGCGACCGGACTACATCAAACTCGCCGGCGACCTTCTGCCGTTGCGTCCGTCCCCGAAAGATCTCTCGATGATCGCGGGCCTTGTGGATCACGCGCATTTCCGCGACATCAAGGTGCTCGTCGAGGGCATCGAGACCGAGGAGCAACTGATCGCCGCGCAGACCCTGGGCGCGGAGCTGGGGCAGGGGTACCACTTCGCCAAACCGGCCCGCGAGATGGTCAGGCCCGAGCGACGGTCGCTGCGTTCCGCGGCCTGAGCTTCAGCGGATTTTCGCCACCAGGAGCGTCAGATCGTCGTCTGGCGCCTTGTGGTGCGTGAACCGCTCCAGATCGTCCAGGATCGCCGCGATCAGCCCCGACGCCGTCAGGGCGCAGTCCTCGATCACCTTCTGCAGCCGCTCCACGCCGTACATCACGCGGTCGGGATCGAACGATTCGGTCAGCCCGTCGGTGTAGAACACGATCTGGTCGCCCGTCTCGAGCGTCGCCGACGCCGACTCGTACTCGGTGTCGTCGTCGATGCCCAGCGGCAGTGAGCGGGCCTCCTCGAGCGAGAACGAACTCCCGTCGGAGCAGCGCTTCACGAGCGGCGGGGGGTGCCCGGCGCCGCTGTACACCACCTCGCGCGTCGCGTTGTCGTATACGCAGTAGAACGCGGTCACGAAGACACCCGAACCGCGCGTGTAGCGGGACGACAGGTCGCGGTTGATCGCCGAGAGGAACTCCGCCGGCCGGTCCGCCGCCGATCGGTGGTTGTGGGCCAGCGAGTGGGTGACCGCCATCATCACGGCCGCGGGGGTCCCGTGCCCGACGACGTCGGCGATGAAGATGCCGAACTTCTCGCCGCCCAGCGGGAAGACGTCGTAGTAGTCGCCCCCCGCGCGGCGCGACGTCGCGTAGTGGGCCGCGAGGTCCACCGTGCCGCACTTGGGCGTGACGTTGGGGAGCAGCGAGCGCTGGATGTCCGCGACGGTGCGCAGTTCGTCGTCGACCTCGCGGTACGCGCGGTCGAGTTCCGCGGAGAGCACGAGGTTGTGGGTTGCGCGGCCGAAGAGATTCGACAGCCAGACCTGCTCGGGCAACTGCTCGCGTTTGAACGCGTTGGGCTCGGCGCGCATGATCACCACGCCGTTCAGCGCGACGCCCTTGTCGTAGTTCGGGATGAAGACCAGCGAGCCCATGCCCTCGACGTACTCGCGGCTCGGGTCGTCCTCGCCGACGTCGATCTTGTCGAGGATCACGGGCCGGTCGCCGTAGATCAGGTCGCCGAACAGCCCGCCCTCGAGCACGGGCAGCCGGTCGCGCTGCTTCCACGGGTCGATCGATTCGCCCCACCTCGACGAGCGCGTGATGCGATACTTCGGCGGCTCGATGTCGCGGCGCGACAGCGCCACAAGATGATCGAGCGGGGAGAGCGCGCGGATCCGGCGGGTGTAGTTGCGCACGAGCGCCTGGGGGTCGCGCTCCATGCTCATCTCGCGCATCGCCGTAACGACGACATCCAGCCGGCCTTCCCAGTCGGCGGTCGACAGCGCGTCCACGCGGCCGGAGAAGTCCGCGTTTGCCGCCGTGATGTCCTCGTGGTGCTGCTTCATGCGGTGCTCGTCGCGCCCTCGAACCGTTCCACGACGGTCCGCGCCCCCTTGGTTTCGATTTCCTCGGCGAGCAGTTCCACGAAATCGTCCATGGGCATCGAGCCGAGGTCCTTCTGGATGCCGCGCGCACGCACCGAGACGGCCCGCTGCTCCGCGTCGCGGGGCCCGACGACGAGCATGTACGGGATCTTCTCGTCGGCGGCCACCTTCACCTTCGCCTGAATGCGGTCGCTCGATTCGTCCACGCTCGTGCGCACGCCGACGGCCTTGAGCGCCGAGGCCACTTCACGGGCGTAGTCCATCGATTTGTCGCTGATGGGCAGCACGCGGACCTGCTCGGGGCTGAGCCACGTCGGGAACGCGCCGGCGAAGTGCTCGATCAGCACGCCGCAGAACCGCTCCATGCTCCCGAACGGGGCGCGATGGACCATCACCGGGCGGTGGGGCTGGTTGTCGGGCCCGATGTACGAGAGGTCGAAGCGGTTGGGCAGGTTGTAGTCGACCTGCACGGTGCCGAGTTGCCATTCGCGGCCGATCACGTCGCGGACCACGAAGTCGATCTTGGGGCCGTAGAACGCCGCCTCGCCCGGCTCCTCGCTGAACGGGACGCCCAGCGTGCGGGCCGCGTCGCGGCAGGCCTGCTCGGCCTTGTCCCAGTTCTTCGGGTCGCCGATGTACTTGCTCGAGTCGGGGTCGCGCAGGCCGAGGCGCACGCGGTACTCGGTGATGCCCAGCGTGCCGAGGATGAGTTTCACCAGCGACAGGCAGCCCATCAGTTCGCCGGGCACCTGGTCCTCGGTGCAGAACAGGTGCGCGTCGTCCTGGGTGAAGCCGCGCACGCGGGTCATGCCGTTGAGTTCGCCCGACTGCTCCCAGCGGTAGACCGTGCCGAACTCCGCGAGGCGTAGCGGCAGGTCGCGGTACGAGCGGGGCTCGCTCGCGTAGATCTTGATGTGATGGGGGCAGTTCATGGGCCTGAGCATGAAGCCCTCGATGTCGCCGACCTTCGTGCGGCTCATCAGGTCGGCGCACGAGCAGCCCTCGTCCGCGAGTCCCTGCAGCGAGTCGCGCTCCATGATGGGCGGGAACTGCGACTCCGCGTAGTAGGGGAAGTGCCCGCTGGTTCGGTAGAGGTCGAGTTTGCCGATGTGGGGGGTGAAGACCTGGAAGTAGCCCTGCTTCTTGAGTTCCGCGCCGATGAACTTCTGGAGTTCGTCGCGGATGATCGCGCCCTTCGGCGCCCACAGGATCAGGCCCTGGCCCACGTCCTCGTCGATATGGAACAGGCGCAACTGCTTGCCCAGCACGCGGTGGTCGCGCTTTCTGGCCTCTTCCAACTGGTTCAGGTGCGCGTCGAGTTCCTTCTGGGTGAAGAAGGAAGTCCCGTACACGCGGATCAGCCGGTCGGAGTTCTCGTCGCCCTTCCAATAGGACGAGGCGAGCGACATGATCTTGAACGCGCCGATGCGTCCGGTGCTCGGGACGTGGGGGCCGCGGCAAAGGTCTTCCCAGTGCTCGCCCGGCGTGCCGGTCGCGTACCACGAGAGGGTTTCCGAGCCCGCCTCGATCGCGCGCTCCGCGTTGTCGAGTTTGTACTTGCTGCCCTCGGCCCTGAGTTTCGACACGCCCTGGTCGATCGGCAGGTCGTACCGCGTGAACGGGCGATCCTCGGCGACGATCTTCGCCATCTCCGCCTCGATCTTCGCGAACTCGTCGGACGAGAGCATCACGCCCTCGGGCAGGAACATGTCGTAGTAGAACCCGTTCTCCAGCGGCGGGCCGTAGACGAGCATGATGCCCGGCTTGATGCGCTGGATCGCCTCGGCCATGACGTGGGCGGTGGAGTGGCGCAGCAGGTACAGGGCGTTGGGATCGGGCTGCTTGTCGCGGGTGACCGGGGTGACGATCGCGAGCGCGCAGTCGCGGTCGAGGGTGGTTGAGAGGTCGCGGAGTTCGCCGTCCACGGTGCAGCCGACCGCCGCCTGCGCGAGGCGGGGTCCGATGTCGGTCGCGACCTGGAGCGCGGAGACGGGATGGTCGTAGGAGCGTTCGGAGCCGTCGGGCAGCGTGATGCGGGGCATGAGAGAGGTGCTCGCGTGCGATTGGGAGGAAGACCTGCGCGGGAAGGGTAGCGGGGGACCGCCCCGGAGTCGGCGGTTTGACGCCGACGCCCCGCGACCTCACGATATCGCCCGGCCTCAGCGGCGAGGCCCGAGCGGTGGGGGTGTCCCGCCGACTGGACAGGGGACCGACTCGCGTGATCTGCCCCTATTGCGGCGCCAACGAGGACCGGGTCATCGACTCCCGCTCGAGCGAGGGCGGGCAGGTCGTCCGTCGCCGCCGCCAGTGCGAGAAGTGCGGCCGCCGCTTCACCACCTACGAGCGGGTCGAAGAGGCCCCGCGGCTCACCGTCATCAAGCGCGACGGCAAGCGCGAGCCCTTCGACCGCGAGAAAATCGCCCGCAGCGTGGCCGTGGCCTGCGGCAAGCGCCCCATCCCCGCCGCCGAGAAGGAAGCCCTGCTCGACGCGATCGAGGAAGAGGTGCACCGCGAGTTCGACCGCGAGGCCCCCTCACGCGAGATCGGCGAGCGGGTGATGCGCCGGCTCCGCGATCTCGACGACGTCGCGTACGTCCGCTTCGCGAGCGAGCATCACAACTTCCGCAACGCCGACGAGTTGGGGCGCGAACTCGAGGAACTCCGCAAGTTCCAGCGCGACGTGAAGGACCAGCAGAAGTTGTTCGCCGAGGGCGAATGACACGTCCCGCTTGTCCGGGCGCGTGCGCGGGCGGAAACTTCCCCATGACGCGAACGCTTCTTATCGCAGCGCTGCTTCTGTGCGCACCGCTCACGGCGGTCTCGTGCGGCCCGGAATCCGAGCCCGCTCCCGACGCCGCCGCCGAGGCCCGCCAAGCCGAGAGCGCGAACGGGCAGGCGGCAACCGAGCCGGACGCCGCGCCCGTCGAGGTCGGCCCGGTCGTCGCGGAACCCGCGATCGAGGAAGCGGACCTTCGCGTTCGCCCCGAGCCGCTGGTGACCCGCGAGGAGGCCGAGGCCGCGGAGCAGGCCCGCGCCGCGCCGCCCTCGCCGAACCGGATCCAGCCGACCCCGGCGACAAACTCCGACGCGCTCTGGCGCACCGACGGACGTCCGACGTGGTGGCTCGACCGCGCCGGCTGGCGCGACGGCCGCTACACCATCTGCGCCGAGGCGTTCGGCGAGGACGTCCGCGCCGCCCGACGCGCCGCCATCGACGCCGCCCGCCGCAACGCGGAGTCCACCCTCGGCGGCACGATCCGAGACGAGCGCGTGGAGACAGCCCTCGTGCGCGCCGTGCCGGGCGCACCGTCCGAACGCAGGTATGTCGGGTACGTCCGGCTCTCGGCCCTCAGGGGCGACTGAGCCGGGAAGGGCTCACTTCTTCGAGCCGGGGGTCACGGCCTCACGGACCGATTCCTCGACGAAGAGGATGCACCCGCACGACGTGCAGGTCGCCATGTCGCCGCGCCCGAGGAGCGAGTTGATCTTCTCCATGGGCAGCAGCACCTGGCAGGCGCCGCAGAGGAACTCCATCCGCTTGCGGTCGTGAACCTCGAGCGGGGCCATGACGTCGTCGATGTCGTCGGCGCGCTCGGCGCGTTCCTCGAAAACAGACAGGACCGACGCCGGAACGTCCTTGGCCGCCGCGCTGCGGGCTTCCTGGAGTTCCTTGAGCCGGTCCTTGATCTCCGATTCGCGTTCGTCGCGGTCGGACTGGGCCACGGCGCGGACTTTCTTTCGCTCCGCGTGCATGCCGTCGACCTCGGAGATCTGCGCACGCATCTCTTCGAGTTTGGTGAGCGAGGTGAGCGCCCGCTCGTCGACCTCGCCCTTATCGGCCTTGAGCGTGTTGATCTCGCTCAGGAAGGCCGAGTATTCCTTGTTGGTCTTGGCGGAGTTCATCTGCTCGCGCAGTTTCTCGATCCGCGCGTTGATGCGGTTCGCTTCGCCCTCGTCGTTGGCGGCCGAGGCCTCCAACTGGCGGCACTGCGTCTGGAGCAGTTTCTTTCGTGCTTCGATGGCGGCGAGCTGCTTGTCTTGCTCAACCAAGTACCGCTCGGCGGCGTCCAACCGGGCTCTCAGCCCTCGCAACTGCTGTTCGACTCGGAAGAGTCGAAGGAGTTTTGCGGTCACCGTCATCGCCGCCTCCGCCGTCATCGATGTCATAACGAGAGTCTACCCCACCCGGCCGCCGTTGTGTAGCGGGGGTTGACGCCGATCCTCGATTCGGTTAGCCGGCGGCGAACGCCGCGAGCAGCCAGAACGCCGCCGGACCGGCGAGCAGGGGGGAATCGATCACGTCGAGCACCCCTCCGAAGCCAGGAAGCACGCTCGACGAGTCCTTGATCCCCGCGTCCCGCTTCAGCAGCGACGCCAGCAGGTCGCCCAACTGGCCCACGAGGGCAAGAACGGCGCCCACGACGGCGCCCTGCCACAAAAGGAACGACTCCACGTGCTCGGTCTGCTGAGACAGCCATGCCGCCAGCACGCCCAGCCCCGTCGCCAGCGCGACGCCGCCGCCGAGCCCTTCCCACGTCTTGCCCGGGCTCAGCCAGGGGATGAGTTTGCGTCGACCGATCGCCCGGCCCGTGAAATACGCGCCGATGTCGCACGACTTCGTGAGCAGCAGCACCGTGAGCACCAGCCACGCGCTGTGCTCGCGCCGGATCGCCAGCAGGAAGCCGAAGAGCAGGCCGAGGTACACGAACGCGAAGAGCGTCCCGCCCGCGGCCGCGACCACGCCCTCAACGGTCTTCTTGCGCGAGTAGAACATCAACGCGCCCACCAGCACGAACGCCGCGACGCTCGCGACGATCGACGCCCCGAGCGCTCCGCCAAGATCGACGGGGATCGCGATCGAGACCACCAGCCCCAGCGCGGTCGCGAGCCACGTCGCTCGCTTCGACGCCGTGATCCCGTTTGCGCGTAGGATGTTCACGAGTTCGTACGACGCGAGCGGGCTGATCGCGAGCGCCAGCAGGAACATCGCGACGCCAGGCGGGAAGGCGTCGCGTCCGAGCAAAATGGGGCTCAGCCACGCCGGCGCGGGAGCCCCTTCGATCCACGAGTCCAGCGCGAACACGCCCAGCAGGGCGGCGATCAACACGGGGCCGAGCAGCAGGCGGTATTTGAGCATGGGGTCGCGTCAGGATGCGGGCGGCGGATCGGTGTCCAGCGCGCCGAACCGGCGCGACCGTGAGGCGTAATCGCGCACGGCGTCGAAGAGCGACTGCTCGTCGAAGTCCGGCCACAGCGTCTGCGTGACGTGCAGTTCCGCGTAGGAGATCTGCCAGAGCAGATAATTGCTCACGCGCATCTCGCCCGCCGTCCGGATCAGCAGGTCCGGGTCGGGCAGCCCGGCGGTGTAGAGCGACGCGCTCAGCGACGCTTCGTCGATGTCCTCGACGCGCATCGCGCCCGTGCGCACACGCTCGGCCAGTGCGCGGGCCGCGTCGACGATCTCCGCGCGCCCGCCGTAGTTCACCGCGAGGTTCAGGATCGGTCCGGTGCAGTCCTTGGTCGCGTCGAGGGTAAGTTCCAGCGCCTCGAGCACGCTCGCGGGCAGCCCGTCGCGCCGACCGATCTGCATGAAGCGGATGTTGTGCTCGACGAGTTTGTGCCGCTCGGCCGCCATGTATTCGAGGTACAGCGCCATCAGCGCGTCGACCTCTTCCGCCGGGCGTTTCCAGTTCTCGATCGAGAACGAGTACAGCGTCAGCGCCTCGACGCCCAGCGCCGAGCACGCCTCCAGCGTCGCGCGCACGGACTTGGCGCCGGCGCGGTGGCCGGCCGAGCGGCCGAGGCCGCGCTGCTTCGCCCACCGCCCGTTGCCGTCCATGATCACCGCGATGTGCCGCGGGATCCGCGACGGAGGCACGCTCGGCAGAATCGCCGCCGGGTCGGCGCTCGGGTTGATCGTTCGGATCCGCTCGAGGGCGGCGCGGTCCGCGGCGCTGGGCGAGGCGGGCTGAATCGTGCTTTTCGACGCGGCTGTGGTCATCGAACTCGCTTCAACGGTCGTGCGTGGTCCACTGTAGCAGCGGCAGGGGGGTGAACGGTCGCACGGAGTTCTTCGGAAGAGCGGGGGCCGGGCGCCGCAAAAACAACGAGGCCCGCGAGGCATGCCGCCCCGCGGGCCTGTGTACGGTGCGCCTCAGCGCGTGTTCGTGCCGATCGGGTCGCTCAGACGAGGTCCTTGAGGGCCTTGAGCGGGCGGACCTTCACGACGTTGCGCGCGGGCTTGGCCTTGAACACGGTCTTCTCGCCCGTGAAGGGGTTGATGCCGGGACGCGCCTTGGTGGCGGGCATCCGCTTGACGGTGACCTTCATCAGCCCGGGCACGGCGAAGACGCCGGGGCCGCGCTTGCTCAGGTCCTTCGCCATCATTTCCTTCATGGTGTCGAACATCGCGGCGACCTGCTTGCGGCTGGCGCCGGAGTGCTCGGCGAGCATCCGGTAGACCTCGCTCTTGCTGCGCGTGGTCGAGGACGCGGTGATCGCGGTGGGCTTGGGCGACGAGGCGCTCGAGGCGGCCTTCTTGCTCGCCGAACGCTTCGCGGTCTTCTTGGCGGTCTTCTTCTTGGTCTTCTTCTTTGCCATCGCTGGATGTCTCCGAGGGAGCATGCGGCCGTGGTGGGAGGGCGCCCGGGGGTCCGTCCCTCAGCGCGCCGGCCTTTGTGGTCCGAGAATTTCCACGAACCACCATACCTTGTAGCGACGCGATCATCGGCATACAAGTGGCGCCATACCCTTATTTTTCCGTGTTTTTTCGGACCACGCGCCCTCGCGCCCGTCGCGCCGACCGCACGCGCAGCCCGTCCGATCTCCGCCGGCTCCGCCCATTTCCTCGGAACTCCAGCCCCCGCCGGTCCGAAGATCCCCCTGAAAACCCGCGTTTCGCGGCCCAAATCCGCTGGTTCAGCCCGGTTCTCGCGGTATCCTTCTTCCAGGTCGCGAGTCAGGCCGGGATGAACCACTCCCGGCCGATGCTGCGTACGCGCGTTCCAACGACAAGGACCTCAGAAGCGAAGGGCTTGAACCACATGACGACTCCGTCCCGCACCGGCCGAGCAGTTGCTCGCGTCCTCGCCGCCGCCATTTTCGCCTCCGCACCCGCGGCGATCGCCCAGAACGTCTCGTTCCGCTTCGAGGCCGCGACCGACCAGTTCACCCCGCTCCACTCCTACGCCTACGCCAAACTCCCCGGCTACAAGTTCTTCTTCGGCGGCGTCTCCGGCCAGGGCCTCCACAGCATCCCCGAGGCCACCGGCACCGTCTCCTTCCCCCTCGGCGTCTTCAACGACAACGTCTACATGCTCGACGAGAGCACCAACACGCTCTATTCCGCTCCGACCTCCACGCTCTCGCAGACCAACCGCGAGATGCTCCGCTTCACCACCGCCCAGTTCATCCAACTCGGCGACACCCTGCATATCTACGGCGGCTACGGCGCGCTCGACAACGGCGTCGAGTGGACCACCAAGCCCCAGGTCATGGACGTCGACCTTCTCGCCCTCCGCGACGCCCTCCTCGCCAGCCAGCCCCTCAGCGACTCCATGTTCTCGATGCAGGCGTCCACCGCGGCGCGCGTCGCGGGCGGCCTCATCGTCAAACTCGGCGGCAAGTTCGCCCTCGTCGGCGGCTCCAACTTCACCGGCGACTACGGCCTCGGCGTCGAACAGATCAGCCCCTTCCAGAACCAATACTCCCGCGC
>JBQLZI010000023.1:0-17389 GCA_052168195.1 Phycisphaerales bacterium | reverse complement strand
CTCGAGCGTCGCGCCCTCCGCGCGGAGTTCACGCACGACCGCGCCGGCTCGCGCCATGGCCTGCGCCACGGGCTCGCGCAGGTCGTCCGCGCCGTCGCCGGGTTCGATGCGCACCCTGATCCATCCGTCCTGCATGCGCTCCGCCACGGCCATGCCTACGCCCGGGCACGCGTGCGCCGCGGTCGTCAGCGTCGCGCCGGGATCGTCTCCCCCCAGCCGCGCCTCGAGCACGAGCGGGCGACCCCGGGCGACCGTCCGCGTGAGTTCCTCGGGCGAGCCGTCGGCGCGGATCGTGCCGCGCGCGATGACGATGATCCGCTCGCAGGTGCGTTCGACCTCGGGGAGGATGTGTGAACTAAGCAGCAGCGTGCGCTCGCCCGCGAGCGAGCGGAGCAGCCGGCGCGTCTCGACGATCTGCGAGGGATCGAGCCCGCTCGTCGGCTCGTCGAGGATGAGCACCTCGGGGTCGTGCAGGAGCGCCGACGCGAGCCCGACGCGCTGGCGGTACCCCTTGCTGAGTTGGCCGATCCGTTTCCGCGCGACCTCTTTCAGCCAGCAGCGGTCCATCGCGGCGCCCGCGGCCCTCCGCCGCTCGGCGCGGGCCATGCCGAAGAGACGCCCGCGGTAATCCAGGTAATCCGCGACGCGCATCTCCCGGTACAGCGGCGCCGATTCCGGGAGATACCCGATGCGTCGACGCACCTCGTGGCTCTGCTCCACGCAGTCGAACCCCGCGACCCGGGCCGTCCCCGCGCTGGGGGCGGTGTATCCGGTCAGCATGCGGATCGTCGTGGTCTTGCCCGCGCCGTTCGGGCCCAGGAAGCCCACGATCTGCCCCTTGGGCACGGCGAACGACACCCCGCGCACCGCCGCGAAGCCGCCGAACACTTTCCACAATCCGTCGGTCTCAATCATGACTTCGGCAACAGGCGACAGGCCTCGGCGTCCGATGTTCTAGAACCTCTCGAATCGGTCCTACGCACGAAAACCGTGCAGGTTTCCCCCGTGGCGACGCGGGTAGACTCCTTCGACGCTCGACCGCTCCGCCCGTGGCCCACGACCCGAACCATCCCGGCCCGTCCCCGAACGACCGTCAGGGCCGTCCGCGGCTGTTCGTGCTCGACACGGCGGAGACCAGCGACGACGCCCTCGCGCTGCTCCGGACGCGGTACGACGTCTCGGTGCTGCCGCTGCACGACTTCCGCGCCTCGGAGTTCGATCTCGCGCTCGTTCCGGCCTCGATCCGCGCCTCGGATCTGACCGGGCTGACCATCGGCGCCCGCGCGGTCCTCAACGCGCTGGGCGAGGGCGCGTGCCTGTGCGACCCCGACGGCACGCTGGCCTGGTCGACCAAGCGGTTTGACGCGTTCGACCAGCAGACCCGCGAGCGCATCCTCGCCGCGTGCCGCGACGCCGCCGACCGGTACGCCTCGATCCTCGCGGAGAGCGGGTTCGAGCCGACGCGGCAACTGCCCACGCGCAAGATCATCGTCGCGCTCGACGACGGGCGCACTTTCGAGGTCGTGATCTCCGCGGTGCTCGACGCGGAGGAAGCGCTCCAGGGACGGGGGAGACTGCGCCGTGTCGCGGGCGTGGCTTTCGACGCGACGGCCGCGCGGCGCACGATGCAGAAGAACCGGGCGATCGAACGCGCCGCCGAAGAACTCGTGCGCATCGAGCCCGAGCAGGTGCGCAAGATGCACCTCGCGGAGCGTCTCGGCCTGCTCCGCCAGCGCATCGTGAAACTGGCGCACGACCTGCTGCAGTTCGACCACTTCGTCATCTGGCTCGTGGACCAGAACACCAAGCGGCTCGAACTCGTCATGACCACCGGGCTGTCGTCCGAAGTGCAGACGATCGACCTCTACGCGCTGCCCGAGGGCAACGGCATCTCGGGGTACGTGGCCGCGACCGGGCGCTCGTACATTTGCCACGACGTCAGCAAGGACCCGCGGTACATCACCGGGATGGACCAGCCGGGCAGTTCGCTCACGCTGCCGCTGATGGTCAACGACAAGGTCATCGGCGTCTTCAACATCGAGAGCAACCGCGTGGGCGCGTTCACCGAGGACGACCGCCAGTTCGCGGAGAACTTCGCTCGGTACGTCGCGCTGGCGCTCAACATGCTGAACCTGATGGTCGCCGAGCGCGTCGCGACCAGCGCGACGCTCTCAGAGCGGGTCGAGGGCTCGATCTCCGAGCCGCTGAACGACCTGGCGCTCGAGGTGGAATGGCTGCGCGAGCAGGCGGCGTTCGCGGACCCGAAGGTCGCCGAGCACGTCGCGCGCATCAACGCCGACATCGAGGCGATCCGTTCGAGGATCAAGCAGGCCGCGAGCGGGCCCTCAACGATCCTCGGCGTCGACAAGGAACTCACGAACACCGAGCGCGACCCGATCGTCGCGGGCAAGGTCATCCTGCTCGCCGACGACGACGCGCAGATCCGCGAACTCGCCCGTTCCGTGCTCGAGCACCGCGGCGCCACCGTCTTGCTCTGCACCGACGGCGGCGAGGCGATGGAGCACTTCGTGGGCGGCGACGGCGCGCCGATCAGGCGATCCCCGGTCGATCTGGTCCTCTCCGACATCCGCATGCCCGACCACAACGGATACGAGATTTTTGCGGCCACGCAGAAACTCGAGAACCCGCCGCCGGTCATCCTCATGACGGGCTTCGGTTACGACCCGCACCACTCGATCGTGCGCGCGTCGCAGGAAGGCCTCCAGTGCGTGCTGTTCAAGCCCTTTCAGGTGGAGCAACTCGTCGAAGAGGTCCACAAGGCGTTCAGCGCCAAGGAGTGATCACGACCGCTCGGCGACGATCACCCGCTCGTGTCCCTCGAAGTCCTTCAGCACCCGCGCATTCGTGAGCGCATCTTCCGCGAGGGTTTTCGCGTCGCTGGCGTGAGACGCGGCGACCTCCACGAGCGCCTCGCCGCGCGGACGCAGCAGTTCATGCACACCCGCAAAGATCGGCCGGACGAGGTCGAGCCCGTCCGCGCCGCCACGCAGCGCCATGGTCGGCTCGAATTCCTTCACGTTGGGCTCGACGGCGACCCATTCGTTGTCCGGGATGTACGGCGGGTTGCTCAGGACGAACGCGAAACCGTCCGGGGCGAGCCGTGAACGCTCCCGCGCGACGGGCTCGAGGAGATTCCCTTCGATCAGCGTGAGCCGCTCGAGCACATGGTGACGTTCGGCGTTGACGCGTGCGACGTCGAGCGCGTCGGCGGAGAGATCGCTCGCCACGCCGCGGGCCATCGGCAGGTTCTTCAGGACGGACACGGCGACGCAGCCGCTGCCGGTGCAGACGTCGGCGAAGACGAGCCCCTCGCCGTCGGGGCCGCAGCCCAGCGAGGCGCAATCCTGCCGCACACGCTGGAGCACGTGCTCGACGATGGTCTCCGTCGCGGGGCGGGGGACGAGCACGCGGCGGTCGACCGTGAACGGCAGCGAGAAGAACCACGCCTCGCCCACGAGGTACTGCACGGGCTCGTGTTTGAGCGCGCGGCCCACCAGCGTGCGCAGACGCTCCCGCTCCTCGGGGCTCGCCGGGCGGTCGGCCTGCGTGTAGAGCGACAGCCGCTCGCAGCCGATCACGTGCGCGAGGAGCAGTTCGGCGAGCAGCCGGGGTGAATCGAGCCTTTTCTCCCGGAACGCGCCCGTCATCCAGTCGAGCAGCCGGCGCGTCGTCCACGCCTGCGAGGAGGCGGCGCGGGGCGCGGCGGTGGGGGAGTCGGGGGGCATCGGAGGGCAGTGTAGTCGTCGGCGCGATCCTACGATCGGGCATGGCCGAAGGCGGCGTGTTCGAGGTGATCGATCTGGGGCGCATGGCGTACGCGCCGGCCTTCGACGCGCAGCGGGATTGCGTTGATCGGGTGCTCGCGGATCGCGAAGCGCGCGGCGAGGGGCGGACTTCCGCGGGCTTTCTGCTGCTGGTCGAGCACGATCCGCCGGTCATCACCGTCAGCAAGCGTCCGAGCGCCGCCGCGCACCTGCTCGCGGCCCAGGACCACCTTGCGCGGCTCGGCGTCGAGGTCCAACCGACCGACCGGGGAGGCGACATCACGTACCACGGCCCCGGACAACTGGTGGTCTACCCGATCCTCGACCTCAATCTGCTCCGCCTGCGCCTGCACGAGTACATGCGCACGCTCGAGGAAGCGGTCATCCGCGCGTGCGCGACTTTCGCGGTCATGGCGGTGCGCGACGAAAAGGCGACCGGGGTGTGGGTCCCCGATGCGTCCGGCGCCGCGCAGCGGAAGATCTGCGCGATGGGCATCCGGGTGAAGCGGTGGGTGTCGATGCACGGGCTTGCGCTCAACGTCAGCACCAACCTCGCGCACTTCGATCTGATCGTGCCCTGCGGGCTGGCGAACCGTCAGGTGACGTCGCTCTCCAGGGAACGCGGCGATTCTGCGCCCACGCTCGAGGACGCCAAGCGGGCTGTCGTACGGGAACTCGACGCCCTGCTTGCGCCGCGGCTTGTTCCGGGCGTCAGTCGAGGATCGTCTGCGCCCGATCCGGCCCCACGCTGAGCACCTCGATGGGCAGGCCGACGCGCTGCTCGACGAAGTCAACGTAACGGGCGGCGTTCTTGGACAGTTCCTTGCGTGAACGGCACGCGGTCACGTCTTCGCCGAAGCCCGGAAGGGTCTCGTACACCGGCTCTACTTCCGAGAGATCGGCCGCGTCGGGGGTGAAGCGGTCGGTCTCGACGCCGCGGACGCGGTACCTCGTGCAGACCTTGAGTTCGTCGAACCCCGAGAGCACGTCGAAGAGCATGAGCGAAAGGCCGGTGGCCCCGTTGATCATCGCGCTGTAGCGCACGGCGACGAGGTCGAGCCAGCCGCAGCGACGCGGGCGCCCGGTGGTGGTGCCGTACTCGCGGCCGCGCTCCCGGATCTTGTCGCCCGTGGCGTCCTTGAGTTCGGTGGGGAAGGGCCCCGCGCCGACGCGCGTGCTGTAGGCTTTCATCACCCCGAGGATGCGTCCGATTTTCTGCGGCGGGACGCCCGTGCCGGCGCCGATGCCCAGCGCGCACGTCGTGGAACTGGTGACGTAGGGGTACGTCCCGTGGTCGACGTCGAGCAGGGTGGCGTTCGCGCCCTCGAAGAGCGGACGCTTGCCCTCGGCCAGCATGTCGTGCAGCAGATAGACGGTGTCGCGGATGTGGGGCTTGAGCATCTCGCCCCAGTGGACGGCCTCGGCGAGCACTTTCTCGGCGTCCCACGCGTCGCGGACGGCGGGATCCTCGCCGAGCGAACCGAGGGTGCGCGCCTTGAGTTCGCAGACGAGTTCGACCTTGGCCCGGAGCGTGTCGGGCCGCAGAAGGTCGCCGATGCGCACGGCGGTGGCGCGCTGCACCTTCTCGGCGTAGGCGGGGCCGATCCCGCGCTTGGTGGTGCCGATGGACCGGTCGTCGCCGGCCTTGCCCGCGCTGAGCACGCGCTCGCGGAGAGCGTCCTCGGCCTTGTGGTAGGGCATGACCACGTGCGCACGGTCGCTGACGACCAGGCCGCCCACGTCGACGCCGCGCGAGCGCAGGCCGTCGATCTCTTTGAGCAGCGTCTGCGGGCACACCACGACGCCGTTGCCGATGATCGCGGGCTTGCCCGGGAAGAGGATGCCCGAGGGCATGAGGTGCAGGGCGTAGCGTTCCCCGGCGACCACGACGCTGTGCCCGGCGTTTGCGCCGCCGTTGTAGCGCACGACGGCGTCGTGCTCGCGGGCGAGGAGGTCGACGACCTTTCCCTTGCCCTCGTCGCCCCATTGCAGACCGATAACAGCGGTGCAGGGGGATTCTGGGCGTGACGTTTGCGTGGAGTTGGGCACGGTTCGCGAGTCTCGGACAGACGGGAAGCCCCGAGAACGCTCGGGTTGCGTCGTCGAGGGGGAAGTGCGTTTCAAGACGGGGCGGTCATGCGCCGATGCAGTGCTGACTCGGCGGAGTTGGAGACCCCATGTCTGGCGATGTTATCCGAATCATGTGCCCCCGGCTGACGTGTCGCAAGGTCCTTGCGGTCCCGACGTCGGCGCGCGGGCGAACCGTTCGCTGCCGCTCCTGCGGCGCCACGCTTCGGGTGCCCACCAAGGCCTCGGCCGACGCCGCGGCGGCGCAGAAGCCAGCCGACGCGCCCAAGCCCGAGCAGGCCGACGCCGCCTGAGCGACGACCCGGTCAGTCGTCCTCGTCTTCGTCCTCGTCGAAGAAATCGAAGTCGAAATCGTCGTCATCGTCGTCGTCCTGACGCTCGACCATCTTCGAGAACGGGTCGTCGGGATCGCTGTCCGCGTCGTCCGCGTCGCGTTTCCGCGCCGGGGCGGCGGTGATGAGATCGTCGTCGTCGCTGTCCTCGCCGTCGGTGAGGGAGCCCGCGCCCACGCCGAGTCCGGCGCCGGCGGCCGCTCCTGCCGCGCGACCCGGCATGTCCATCATCGAGGAGCCCTCGGGTTCGTCGGGCTCCTCGCTGGGCGGGGTGACGACGTCCGGGATGCCGTCCACGACGACGGTGAAGGTCGTCGGGCCCACGCGGAGAAGGTCTCCGGCGTCGATGGGGGACTCGGTGACCCGCTTGCCGTTGAGGAATGTGCCGTTGCTGGATCCCAAGTCGCGGACGACGGGCTCGTCGTCGTCCACGCGGACCTCGCAGTGCTGACGGGAGACGGTCCCTACGGGGATTCTGAGGTCGGTGTCGGTGTCGCGCCCGATCACGCACCGTCCGCCGCGAACCCGGAAGTCCACCCGCGTACCGTCCGGCTTGAACGCCACAAGCATCACTTTCACGCGCTACGCATCCTTCCAACGGACCGGGCGAATCCCACGCGGGCTGTGAGGCCCGAACGCACGCCGAATGCCGCCTTGTAAGGCGAGGCAACACTATCGACCTGCCCCTCTACGAGCAAGACCGCGCCGGCCGTCGCCTGACGGCTTCCGCGGCCCTGTCGGCCGACCACGAGCCGGCCCGGTCGCTTTACATCCATGTCCCGTTCTGCTTCCACAAGTGCCATTACTGCGACTTCTACTCCTTTGTCGATACGCAGGACAGGCAGGGGGCGTTCCTCGAAGCGCTGCGTATCGAACTCGACGGCCTCGCGACGCACGCGGGAGCGATCCGGACGATTTTCGTTGGCGGGGGAACGCCGTCGCTGCTCCACCCGGATCTCTGGCGCCGGCTGCTGGGATCGCTCCGAGACACGTTCGACCTGTCGACGCTCGACGAGTTCACGGTCGAATGCAACCCGGAGACCGTGACCGCGGAACTCGCACAGACGCTCGCGGCGGGAGGAGTGAACCGCGTCTCGATGGGGGCCCAGTCGTTCGAGCCGCGGCATCTGAAGACGCTCGAACGCTGGCACGATCCGGCAAGCGTGGCGCGGGCGTTGTCGATCGTCGCGGACGCGGGGATTCGTCGTCGCTCGATCGACCTGATCTACGCGATCCCCGGGCAGACGCTCGACGACTGGAGGCGCGACCTCGAAACAGCGCTCTCGCTGGATCCGGGCGTGGAGCACCTGTCGTGCTACGCGCTCACCTACGAGCCGAACACCGCGATGACCAAGCGGCTGGAACTCGGCCGCTTCGTGCGCACCGACGAGGACCTCGAAGCGGACATGTTCGAGACGACCGTCTCGACGCTTCGCGCCGCGGGGCTCGATCGGTACGAGGTGAGCAACTTCGCAAGGCCCGGCGCCGAGTGCGCGCACAACATGGCGTACTGGCGTCAGGAGAGTTGGCTCGCGGCCGGTCCGTCCGCCTCGGCCCATCTTCGCATGCGCGATCCGGCTCTGGGCGGATGGCGCTGGAAGAACCTTCCCCGGCTCACCGACTGGATGGAGGGAGTCACGAGGAACGTGGGCCTGCCACCGGTCGTCGACCTCGAACCGCCCGATCCCGTGCGCGCGCACGCCGAGCGCGTGATGACAGGGCTTCGCCTGCGCGAAGGGATAGAGGCGTCGATCGTGCGCACATGCCCGGAAGGCGGCTCGGCGATCGTGAGGGAAATAGGCGCCGGCTGGCTCGTCGAACGCGACGGCCGACTGACGCTGACCGATGCGGGATTCCTCTTTGCCGACGGCGTCGCGTCACGGCTCATGCAGGCCGTGCAAGGCGGCTGATCACTTCTTGCCCGAGAAGAACTTCTTCACGCGGTAGACCGTGACGGCGCGGCCGATCGCGGCGATCGACTCGGTGAGGGGGATCTCCTTGGGGCAGACCTTCACGCAGTTCTGCGCATTGCCGCACGCCGTCACGCCGCCGGCGCTCGACATCACCTCGAGCCGATCGTCGGCTAGGGTGGAGCCGGTGTCGTGGAGGTTGAAGAGCCGCGCCAGCGAGATCGCGTGGGCGCCGATGAACGACGCGTCCCACTCCGAGGGGTCCTCGACCTTCTCGAACTGCGGACAGGCGTCGAGACAGCAGCCGCAGGTCATGCACTCCGAGAGCCGGTAGCGCGTTTCCTGCTTCTGCGGCGATTCCTTCGGACCCGCGCCGAGGTGGTACGTGCCGTCGATGGGCACCCATCCCTTGATGCGCTTCTGGTTGTGGAACATCCGCTCGCGGTCGACGACGAGGTCGCGCACCACGGGGAACTTGCTCATGGGCTGAAGGGTGATGGTCTCGCCATCGCCGGAGACGTACTGGTTGACGAGCGCCGTGCAGGACTGGCGAACCTTGCCGTTGACGCGCATCGTGCAGGCGCCGCAGACCTGTTCGAGGCAGCCGGAATCCCAAACGACGGGCTTGCTCTTCTTGCCGTCAACGGTGACCGGGTTCGCGGCGACCAACTGCAGGCACGACAGCACGTTGCCGGTGGGATCGGCGTCGACCTGGAAGGTCTCCCAGTAGGAGGGCTTGCCCGGACCGTCGCTGCGTTCGATGCGGAGGTTCACCTTCACGGTGCGCATCGCGCCCTTCTTCGGAGCGGAGTCGGCTGCGGGTGCTGTGGTGCTCATGCGTGTCCTGCCGCGCGTCGCGGCCAGTGGATGGTGCTGAATGGCGGGTAGGCGAAAGAAGGATCGATCGGTGCCTCAGGCGGGGGCGCTGGCCTTCGCGGACTCGCGGGCCTTGGCGGGGTCGTCCGCCGCGGCGGGCTTCTTGGCGCCGGCGTCGGTCTTGCCGTAGGTGCGTTTGCGGGGCTTGACGAGCGGCGTGGGAACATCCTCGAAGTCGATCGAGACCCGGGCGCCGTCGAACTTCGCGACGGAGGTCTTGAGGAAGCGGCTGTCGTCGCGTTCCGTGAAGTCGGTGCGGTAGTGCGATCCGCGCGATTCCTCGCGGGCCAGACCCGCGCGGAGGTTCGCCTCGGCGAGGATGAACATGTCGTCGAGGGCACGCGCGAACGACAGGGACTGATTCGTCCACATGCCGGAATCATCCAGCGAGATCCGCGAGAAGCGGTCGCGCATCGACTCGACGCGTTCGATCGCCTGCTTGAGCCGCGGACCGCTCTTCACCACGGTCGAGGCCTCGGTCATCTCGGCGCCGAGTTCCTTGTGGAGCAGGTAGGGATTCTCGTCGCCCTTAGAATCGACGAGGCGCTTGATGATCGCTTCCTGCTGCTTCACGCCGTTGTCGTACACGCCCTGGCTTCGGTTGACGGCGGCCTCGCGGTCGGCGGCGCGCACGTGGTTGACCACGCCCATGCCGCTGAACAGGCCGTCGAAGATGCACGAGAGCAGCGCGTTGGCGCCGAGGCGGTTGGCGCCGTGGAACTGGTAGTTCACCTCGCCGAAGGCGTAGAGCCCGGGGATGTTGGTCATCATGGAGTTGGGCGCGCCGAACTCCATGCCCTTGTTGTCTTCTTTGGGAGTAAACGTCGTGTACAGGCCGCCCATCGAGTAGTGCACGCCCGGGAAGATCTTCATGGGCATGTCGACGGGGTCCTCGCCGACGAACTTTCGGTAGATCTCGATGATGCCGCCGAGTTTGCGCTCAAGGTACTCGCGCCCGAGGTGCGTGAGGTCGAGGTACACCATGTTCCCGCCGCCGACGCCCAGGCCGTCCACGCAGATCTGGAAGATCTCGCGCGTGGCGATGTCGCGCGGCACGATGTTGCCGTACGCGGGGTACCGCTCTTCGAGGAAGTAGTACCGCTCGTTCTCGGGGATCTGGCGCGGGTCCTTGCCGCTCTCGGGATGGCGTTGCCACTTGCCCGAGGCGTCCTTCTTGGCGGGCACCCAGACGCGGCCGCCCTCGCCGCGCGCTGATTCGGACATCAGTCGGAGTTTGTCGGCGCCCGGGATCGCGGTGGGGTGGACCTGGATGAATTCGGGGTTGCCGTACCACGCGCCGGCGCGCACGCAGCGCGCCGCAGCGCCGCCCGTGCACATCACGGAGTTGGTCGATTTGCCCCAGACCAGCCCGGGCCCGCCCGTCGCCATGACGACGGCGTCGGCGCGGAACGCGCGCACCTGCATGGTCCGGAGATCCTGCGCCACGATGCCGACGCACGAGCCATCGTCGTCGAGAACCGGCGCGAGGAACTCCCAGTGCTCGTACTTGTTGACCAGGCCCTCGACCTCCCAGCGGCGGACCTGCTCGTCGAGCGCGTAGATCAGTTGTTGACCGGTCGTCGCGCCCGCGAAGTGGGTTCGCTTGTAGAGCGAGCCGCCGAACAGGCGGAGGTCGCGCTGCCCCTCACGCGTGCGGTTGAAGGGCACGCCCATGCGGTCGAGCAGGTCGATGATGCGCGGCGCCCATTGGGCCATCTCGTACACGGGCGACTGGTGCGCGAGGAAGTCGCCGCCGTAGATCGTCTCGTCGAAGTGCTCGTACTCGCTGTAGCCCTGTTGGCGTGCGATCTCGTTGCAGGCGTTGATCCCGCCCTGTGCGCACACGCTGTGCGAACGCTTCACGGGGACGATCGAGAAGAGGTCGACCGGGATGCCCGCCTCGGCGATGCGGAGCGAGGCCGCGAGGCCCGCCAGTCCGCCGCCGACGACGATCACGCGATGCTTTGTCCCGCCGGGCGCCGTACTCATTGTCACGTACTCCTTGAGAGGTCTATCGCGGCGGGCAACCGCGAGGATGCGTCCGTTATCGCGTCGCCTCGGTCATCGCGCCGACGTCGCTGCCCGGCTCCACGGCCGGGGCGCGCTCGGCGTGCATCATCTCTTCGACTTCGCGGGCCTTCTCGGGGCTGAGCGTCGCGAAGCCGATCACGGCGGACCAGCCCGCGAGCATGAGGGCCACGCCGAGCGCGGCGCACACATACCCCCAGCGCCGCTGGGCCGCGGTGGAGATCGTCAGCCCCCAGGTGATCGCCGCGGTCCACAGGCCGTTGGCGAAGTGGTAGACGAGCAGCGTGACGCCCGCGAAGTAGAAGGCCGACACCGCGAGACCGACCGCGGTGATGTCCTCGCCGCCGCGCATCGCCAGCGCGAGGGTCGACGCGGAATACTCGTAACTCCACTTCGTGCCGCCCGGCACGAGGAACGTCCAGCCCCAGCGCAGGGTGGCGACGTGGTAGAAGATGAACAGGATGCCGAAGTACCCGGAGAACCGCTGGAGCGTGTAGCGGAAGTTCGACTGGTACGCGTACGCGCCCGTGTTCGATCGTCCCTGGATCGCGTAGATAAACCCGAGGATCGAGTGGAACCCGATCGACACCCACAGCGTGATCTCGATGAGGATCAGGAAGGGCAGACTCTCGTTGATCCACGAAACCTCATGCTGGAACGTCGCGACGCCGGAGTGGGGGTAGGGCGTTTCGCCGCGCGACAGGAAACTGCCCCACATGATCGACGAGTTCGTCGTCAGGTGTCCGAGCAGGAACACGCCGATCGGCACGATGCCCGTCAGCGAATGCAGGCGCCTGAGCACGAAGTGATGACGCTGGAGGAAGTTCTGGTTCTTGCCGCCCGTGCTGGCCGATTCCGACACGCGATCCGCTCCTTCCCGGGGCGCCCGGCGTCTCGGAGAGCGAGCACGCGCGGCCGCCGGGGTTGCTGACACGAACCGACTCTAGTGAACGCCGCACGCATCGGCAACGAAGCGGGGGCGCCTGAGCGGTTCGGGGAACATCGTCACAACGCCTCGCGCGGCATCGGACTTCCGCATCAACACGTCGACGTCGCCGAATTCAGGTCGAGCCGGGGAAGTTGAACGGCGAGCCGCCCCCGGCGCCCCCGGGCGCCCCCGGCGCCCCCGGGCCAGCCGGGTTGCCGCCACCCGCGCCCCCGGCGCCCTCGGCGGCCTGTCGCTTGCGCGCCTCGGCCACCATCCCCGTGAGTTGCACGAAGCGGGCTCTGAGTTCCCGGACGACCTCCGTCAGTTCCTCGTTCTCTTCGTCCGAGAGGTTGCCCTTGGTCTTCTCCGACAGCATCTCAAGCATGTCGGTGTAGTGGGAGGCAACGTCGAGCGCGACCATCGCGCGGCCCTGCTCGTCGGGGATCGCGCCCATGTACATCAGCGCCTGGGTCGCCAGCATCCCCACAAGGGTGCGGAAATCGGCGGGCGGCAGGCCCTCTCCCTGGCCTCCAGCCCCCGCGCCCGCCGGACCCGTCTTGGCGGCCTTCTCCTGTTCCTTCTGGGCGAGTTTCTCTTTCTCGGCCTGGGCCTGCGCCTTCCAGTCCGAGTCGATGATCAGTTTGGGCTTCTCGGCGTCGGACATGGTGCTTCCTCATTTAGGGGGAATTGGCCTTCGGCGCGTCGCCTCGGATGAAGCACGCGCCGCTTCGCGGTACTCTAGACCCCGATGACCCTTCGTCCGAGACATCGCTCCCGCCTCGTTGTGGCCGTTTCCGTGCCCGCGTTGCTGCTCGCGGTCGCGGGCTGCGCGTCCTCGCGGTCTCGCGCGAACGAGGAGCAGATCCTCCGAAGCGCGGGCCTGTCGCCCGGCGAACGCGCTCCGGGTTCGACCGGTTCGCAGGCGAGCGCAAACACCGCCGAGCCCATCGAGGCCCGCCCGCTCGACGCGGCGGCGCCGGCGGACGTCCGCGTCCTCGTCGGCGCAACGCCCGCTTCCAGTCAGGCAGAATCGGACGCCGGCGAGCGACCGGCCGAGGTCGATCGCGCCGCGATCCCCCTCGACGAGATGTCCGAACTCGCCGCCCAGCGCACGGCCCTGGCGGAAACCGGGTTCGTCGACGCGGTGGTCGGGCAGATCAACGGCCGCCCGGTTTTCGCGAGCGAGTTCTTCGCGCCCATGGACGCCCGCCTGCGCGCCGACGCCGCCCGCCTCTCGCCTGCGCAGTGGCGCGAACAAACAGTCTTGCTGATCCGCGACGCGGTGGGCGAGCGCATGCGCGAGGAACTCATCCTCGCGGAGTTCCAGGCCCAACTCACGCCCGAGACCAAGCAGGGGCTGCTCGCGTTCGTGGAGCAACTCCGCCAGGACATCGTCGCCCAGAACCTCGGCAGCGAGTCGCTCGCGGGCCGGCGCCTCGAAGAGACCGAGGGCCTGACGCTGGACGAAAAGGTCAAGCAGGAGCGAGACCGCCAGATCATCCTCGCGCAGCTCCGCCGCGCCGTGGCCGACCGGGTGTACGTCGCGTGGCGCGAGGTCGAACTCGCCTACGAGCGAGAGTACGACCTCTACAACCCGGCGAAAGTCGCCCGGGTGCGCATGATCCAGATCGATGGTGAGGAGGAAGTCGCGGCCGTGCGGGCCGCCTTGGCCGACGGCGTGCCCTTTCCCGAGATCGCGCGCGAGCACAGCGGTTTCCGGCCCGAGGAGGGCGGGCTGTGGACGATGGAGATTGCGCCGGAGGGCTACGCGAAGACGCGCATTTTCGCGCCCGACGCGCTCAACGACGTCGCGGTGTCGCTGGAGCCCGGGGAAATCTCCGAGCCCTTCGAGTGGTCCGGCTCCACGGTCTGGCTCATGCTCGAAGCCATCGAGCAGCCGCCGGGCCAGTCGCTCTACGACGTGCAGTTGGAAATCCTCAACCGTCTCAAGAACGCGCGCTTCGCGGAGGAGCAGTCGGAGTATTTCTACCGGCTGCTCGGGCGCGCCAGCGTGACCGATTTCAACGAGATGGTGATCCGGCTTTTCGAGATCGCGGAATCGCGATACCTCGATGCGCCGACGGCGCCATCCGGGGGACGCTGAGCGTGCGCCTCGCGCGGCTGCTGGGCGGGACGCGCCCGACACGCCGCGATCCGCTCGGCCCCGCGGGCGAACGTGCGGCGCTGCGCCACCTCAAACGCAGCGGATACCGGCGGCTCGGCGCCAACGTGCGGACCCACGCCGGCGAGATCGATCTCATCATGCTCGCTCCCGACAAGCGGACGATCGTCTTCGTCGAGGTCAAGGCGCGTCGCAGCGCCGGCGACGGCGGGACGCGCCCGCCGCCCGAAGCGAGCGTGCACGCGGGGAAGCGCGCGAAACTGCGCCTGCTCGCCAACCAGATCGCGCGTGACCGCGGCTGGCAGGACCGTCCGCTGCGTATCGACGTCGTGGCGGTCGAGTGGGTCGGGGATGCGCCGCCCGCGATCCGCCACCACGAGAACGCCGTGGCCGGGTGATCACTCGGCGTGGTCGCGCAGGGCGGGCAACGCGCCGCTCTCGTCGGGGCGCATGCTCGCGATCCGCGACGAGACGTTCCGGCTGGCCTCTTGGGCCGCGGCGAGGTCGAGGTCGACCGGGACGATCAGACTGAACATCGAGCCGCTGCCGGGCGCGCTGACGAGTTGGATCTCGCCCTGCAGGATGGTGGCGAGTTCCTTCGCGATGGCCAGCCCGAGCCCGGTCCCGCCGTGGCTCTTGGTGTGCCCCGCGTCGAGTTGGCGGAACTTCTCGAAGATCGCCTCGTGGTGTTCCTCGGGGATGCCCGGGCCGGTGTCGAGCACGCTCACGCGGATGCGCGGCGCGTCGTTGGCGCCCTGCGCCCGCTCGGCCCGCAGCGTGACCCGCCCGCCCTCGGGCGTGAACTTCACCGCGTTGCTCAGGAAGTTGAAGACCACCTGCTGAAACTTCCGGGGGTCCGTCCGGATGATCGGCAGCGCGTTCGTGTCCGGCGGCGTCTCGAGCGTGAGCGACACGCCGCGCCGGTCCGCGAGCGGGCGGATGAGCCCGAGCAGGCCGTCGCAGGTCTCCACGACGTTGACGCGCTCGACATTCACGTCGATCTTGCCCGCCTCGATCTTCGCCATCTCGAGGAGTTCGTTGATCATCTCGAGCAGCGTGCGTCCGGCGTTCACGATGTTGTCGAGGTACCGATTGCGCTTGGCGATGACCGCGAGTTCTTCCTCGCTCTTCTGCCCCTTGGTCGCCTCGCTCTCCGCGATGCTCTGGAGCAGTTCCGCGAACCCGATGATCGAGTTCAGCGGCGTGCGCAGTTCGTGGCTGACGTTCGCGAGGAAGTCGCCCTTGAGTTTCGCGGACTCGTACAGCGCGGTGTTGCTCCGCGCCAGTTCGCCGATGCGCAGGTCGAGCGAGCGGTTCGTCGAACGCAGCCGGTCCGCGGTGTCGGTCAGACTCTCGAGCATCGCGTTGAACGTGTCGCCGAGTTCCTGGAACTCGTCGCCCGTCGGGATATCCGAGCGGGCCGTCAGGTCTCCAGCGCGCACGCGGTCGGCGACGTCGCGCAGCGTGCGCACCGGCTTGAGGATGATCCGCGTAGTGATGAGATAGAACACCAGCGACGCGAGCCCGATCCCCAGGGCGCCCGCTACAACGATGTACACACGGTTGATGAGGAACTGGCTCGCGGCCTGCGGCGAGCGGCGCTCAAGCACAAGCACGCCCTGCAACTCCCCGGTCTGCTCGTCGCGGTCCGCGAGCGCGTAGCGGTACACACGCACCGACCCGTCCCACAGCGCCTCCGCGTGTTCCCTGATCGGGTTGCGCCGCTCGCGCCGGAAGCGCTCCAGCGACGCCTCGAGGAACTCCGACCGCTCGGCCATCGCGTCGAGGGCGCCGCTCGGGACGTACTCGATGCGCGGTTCGTCGTCGCGCGACTCGCTGGTCGAGAGCGGTTCGGAGGAGATGGGCAGGGGGCCCAGCCGCTGCTGCCCGCTCCCGGTTCGCTCCCAGAGCCGGGCGATCTGCCGCGAGGTCTCCAACTGGCTCGCGTCGACGACGATCGGCGTGCGGAGCCACGGCACGAGCAGAGCGGCGGCGATGATGAGCACGATGGCCGCGCCGAAGAGCAACTGGCACTTCGTCGCGAGACTCACCCCGCGGAGCATCGTCTGGATGGTGGAGGTCGACCGTTCCATCGGGCAGGCGGCCCGCGGGACGTTCGGGCCGGACGCGGCCAGTCTACTCGATGGGCTCGTAGCGCATCAGCCGCTCGATGGTGTTGTCCTCGCGCATGATCGCCACCTTCGGGCGGTGCTCGCGGTATTCCTCGTCGCTCATCAGCGCGAAGTGCATGATGATCACCCGGTCCCCCGGCTCCACGAGATGGGCCGCGGCCCCGTTGATCTCGATCTTGCCCGACCCTGGCTCACCCCAGAAGACGTACGTCTCGAACCGCGCGCCGTTGCGGCAGTTCGCGATCAGCACCACGTCGTTCACCCGCAGCCCGATGGCGCGGAGGATGTCCGCGTCGATCGTGACCGAGCCGACGTAGTCGGGGAGCGCCTTGGTGACCGCGGCGCGGTGGATCTTGGAATGCAGAACGTTGCGGAGCATCGCGGCTCAGCCCTTGTGCTCGCTGCTGGGCTCGTTGGGGGTCGCCCAGCCCTGATCGGGCTTGCGATGCAGCCCGGCGCGGTCGATGCCGCGCGGCGCGTCGTGGCCGGGGATCTGCAGTCGCGGCGCGTCGCCCCAGAGCATCTCGAGGTCGTAGTGCATCCGCGTGTTGGGCTCGAAGAGGTGCACGACGAGGTCGACGAAGTCGAGCACGATCCAAGTCGGGTCGGGCTCACGCGCGTTCGACCGGAACAGGTTCATGCCGTGCTCGGCGCCGAGTTTCTCGAGGCCCAGCGCCACGCTGCGCATCTGTACGTCGGACGTGCCCGAGCCGACGACGAAGAAGTCGGTGACGTGGCTCTTGCCGCGCAGATCGAGCACGATCACGTCGGTGCACTTGTCGTCGAGCATCTCGCGCGCCACACGGAGCGCGAAATCCTTGGCCTTCTCGTGATCGGCGCTCGGGCGCGGACGCGGGGTGTCCGCTTCCTGGCCGGCGTCGTCGAAGATGTCATCGGGGTTGGGTTTCGTCATCGTCAGGGAGAACGGTAGGGGGCCACCCGCGGTTCGTCACGGGAAAACGAAACGCGGGGCGACGCCGAAACGCCGCCCCGCGGGGGTGAACCGGATATCACGCGGGGATCAGCCCAGGCCGATCAGCGAGCCCACGATCGGGCCGAACTTCACGGTCAGCCCGGCGAAGACGACCGCGACGATCGAGATGAGCTTGATGAGGATGTTGAGCGAAGGGCCGGAGGTGTCCTTGAAGGGGTCGCCGACGGTGTCGCCGACGACGGTGGCCTTGTGGT
>JBQLZI010000022.1:0-17430 GCA_052168195.1 Phycisphaerales bacterium | reverse complement strand
CAGGCGCAGACGTCCGCGCCGCGCCTGCAACCACCTGCTCAACGCCGCCGCCCGGCTGGCCCTGCACGAGCCCTTCGACCGTGGCGGCGCCGCGGCGCAGCGGGGTTCGCCAAGCGGGCGCGCGGTCGAGTCGTTCGCGGCGGCTCTCGACACCCAGCGTGCCGCCGGTCGCTCCCTGGGCTCGGGCGACGAACTCGCCGGCATGCTTCGCACGCACGGCGAAGGTCTGGCGCCGAACGATCTGCTCGCGTCGGTGTGCGCGGCTGTCGCGCGCGTGATCGCAGGAGCGGTTCGGGAGCACGCTCCCGACGCGGTCTACCTCGCCGGCGGCTCGGCGCTGAACGGCGCTTTGGCCGCGGCGCTGCGCGCGGATCTTTCGCCTATCCCCGTTGAACCGCTCGACGCGCTCGGCGTGCCCGCGCAGCGGCGCGAGGCCGCCGCCTTCGCCGTCCTCGGCGCGCTCTGTGCCGACCGAACCCCGATCACGCTCCCTGCGATTACCGGCTGCGCGTCCCTCGCGCCGATATCCGGTGCGTGGATCGACCCCCGAACGCCATGACGCTCCCGCCCGACCGGTCCCGCATCGCCACCGAGCGGCGCAACCCGCGCAGCGCGGGGCTTGACGCGCGCTCGATCGACGAGTGCGCCCGGCTCATCAACGCCGAGGACGCGACCGTCCCCGCCGCGGTCGAGCGCGCCATGCCCGAACTCGTGGCGTTCATCGAAGCGCTCGTGCCGCGGGTCCGCGCCGGCGGGCGGCTGATCTACGTTGGCGCGGGAACGTCCGGGCGACTCGGGGTGCTCGACGCCTCCGAATGCCCGCCCACGTTCTGCGCGCCGCGCGGCCTGATCGTCGGCGTCATCGCAGGGGGCGACGCGGCCCTCCGCGTGTCGTCCGAGGGGCTGGAGGATGACCCGGACGGCGCACGCACGCCGCTGACGGAACTCGGTCTCGCCGCCCGAGACACGGTGCTCGGCATCGCCGCCGGCGGAACCACGCCCTTCGTGCTCGGCGCCCTGAAGTTCGCGCGATCCCGCGGCGCCGCGACGGGCTTCCTGACCTGCACGCCCCTCGAACACGCCGTTCCCTCGGACCACCTCGTCACCATCGACGTCGGTCCCGAAGTGGTGACCGGTTCGACGCGCATGAAGGCCGGCACGGCCACCAAACTCGCGCTCAACACCATCACGACCACGCTGTTCGTGCAACTGGGCAAGGTGCACGACAACCTGATGGTGGACGTGCGCGCGACCAACGACAAACTCCGCGACCGCGCCGCGCGGATCGTCGGCGAACTCACCAGGGCTGGCCGCGCGGAGTGCTTCGCGCTGCTCGACGCGGCCGGGGGGAGCGCGAAGATCGCCGTCGCAATGCGCCGGCTGGGCATCGAGCGAGCCGAGGCCGAGCGGCGCCTTGAGGCGCACCACGGCTCCCTGCGCGCCGTCCTCGATGAGCCCGGCGTGTGAGCCGCTTTGCCCCACTTGACTGGCTGATCGTCGCGGCGTTCTTCGCCTTCGTCGCGCTGGTCGGCACGCTCGCGTCGCGCGGGAAGGAGAGCGCGTCACAGTTCTTCCTCGGCGCGCGGCGGACGCCGATCCTCGCCGCGGCGCTGTCCACGATCGCCACCTCGCTCTCCGCCGTGACGTTCATCGGCGCTCCGGCGGACGCCTACGCGGGCAACCTCACGTACGTCTCGCTCAACCTCGGCGCGCTCCTCGGGGCGGCGATCGTCGCCGTCTTCTTCGTTCCCGCGTTCTTCCGGGCCAACGTCTCGTCGATCTACGAGTTGCTCGGCGCACGCTTCGGGGCGCCGGCCCAGCGGGCCGCGAGCGTGATGTTCCTCGTCGGGCGCACGCTCGCGAACGGCGTGCGGCTGTACGTCGCGGCCATGTTCGTGTCCGTGCTGCTGTTCGGCGAGGCAGACGTCGGTTCGCTGTCGCTCGCGATCGTGCTCGTCGCCGCCGGAGCGACGGCGTACACCGCGGCGGGTGGGATCAGGGCGGTCATCTGGACCGATTGCGCACAGGTGCTCGTTGTGGTGACTGCGGTCGTCGCGAGCGTGATCATCCTGCTCCAGCAGATCGGGCTCCCGCTCGGCGAGGTACTCGGCGCGCTCCGCGAGTCGCGGGCGCCGGACGGCTCGAGCAAACTCACCCTCATCGACACGCGGCTCGACCCCGCGCTGCCCTTCACGCTCCCCGCGGCGATCGTCGGGTTCACGCTCTTCAACGCGGCGGCGTACGGCGCCGACCAGGACCTCGTGCAGCGCACGCTGACCTGCAGATCCGCGTGGAGGGGGAGCGCGTCGCTCATGCTCGCGATCGTGCTCGGCGCCGCGGTCTCGACGGCGTTCCTGCTCGTCGGGCTGCTGCTGTTTGTCCGCGACGGCCGGCTCGGCGCCTCTCCCGAAGTCCCGGCGGACGCATTCCTGAACTTCCTGATCGGCGACCTGCCGGTCGGCGTTCGAGGGCTCGCCGCAGCGGGGCTGCTCGCCGCGGCGCTCGGATCGCTCGATTCGGCGCTCAACGCGATGTCGTCGTCGTTCGTGCACGACCTCGTGAAGCCCGCGCGCCCGAACCTGTCGGACGCGGCGTCCACGCGGCTCGCGAGAGTGGGCGTCGCGGGGGCGGCCGTGCTCGTCACGGGGTTCGCGCTGCTGTGCGTCCCGCTTCGCTCGTTCACCGAGGAATCGATCCTGCCCTTCGCGCTGGGCGTGATGATGTACGCCTACGCGGGGTTGCTCGCGGTGTACGTCGTCGCGCTGTTTACGCGGCGGGGGAATTCCGCATCGTGCATCGCGGCGTTCGTGGTGGGAGGGCTAACCGTCGCGGCGCTCCAGTTCGGACCGCCGGTGCTCGATTCGGTGCTGCCATCAGAGCGGCCCGCCCAGCGCTTTTCCGCGGGATGGCGGATGACAATCGGCTTCGCGCTGGCGCTCGCTGTATGCCTTCTCGGCAGGGGGGGGCGCCGTGCGCACAGATGACGCGATCCGTGGTCTGGCCGGCCGCTGCGTGATGGTCGGCGTGCGCGGCTCGCGTCCCGAGCACGATGCGCTCAGACGCGATCTCGACGCGTGTGCGCTCGCGCAGTGCCGGGCCGTTGTGCTGTTCGATCGCGATGTGCCCAGCGCTGGGGCAAGGAACGTCGAGTCTCCGGATCAACTCAAGGATTTGATCGCGCACGTGCGCGAGCGGCTCGGGCCGGGAACGATCGTGGCGATCGATCAGGAGGGCGGTCGGGTCCAGCGTCTGCGTGCCGAACGGGGATTCCTCGAATCACCCTCGGCAACCGAGTTCGCCGCGATGCCGACCGAAACGCAGAAAGCCCACGCGGACGCGCTGGCGAGACAACTCGCCGACCTGGGAATCGATCTGAACTTCGCGCCGTGCGTTGACCTCGCTGTGGATCCCGCGTCCCCCGTCATCGCCGCGCTCGGGCGCTCGTACGGCAAAGACCCGGATTCAGTCGTTCGGTGCGCGCGGATCGTCATCGACGCGCTCCGTGCGCACGGCGTTGTCCCCTGCGTGAAGCATTTCCCCGGGCACGGCAGCGCCGGCGCCGACAGCCACGCCGAACTGCCCGATATCTCCGTGTCATGGCGAGAGTCTGAGGAACTCGCGCCGTTCGCCGCGTTTGCGGAGGAAGGCGTCGCGGTGATGACGGCGCACGTCGTGCATCGCGGCGTGGACGCGTCGAGTCCGGCGTCGCTCTCGCGGGCGTGGACGACCGGCGTGCTGCGCCAGCGGCTCGGTTTCCGCGGCGTCGTGGTCACGGACTCGCTCGACATGCGCGCGATCAGGGACCGATTCGGCGCCGGCGAGGCGGCCGTCCGTGCGCTCGCCGCGGGCGCTGACCTCGCGCTCGACGCCAACAACATGCCCGGTGATTCCCGGCCCTGCCCGGCGGCCGAGATGGCCGACGCGATCGTCCGCGCGATCGAGGATGGCGTTGTCTCCGTGGACCAACTCCGCGCCTCCGCGGCGCGGATCGAGGCGATCAGCGATCCTGACGCTCGGTCCCGCGGGCCGCGGCCCGCCTGATCGCGCCCTTGCCGAAGCGTTCGATGATCGCGTCAGTGGCCGCGTCGACGCCGGCGCGACGGGATTCCTTCTCGCCCGCGCCGAACAGCGGCAACTGCGATTCGGCGCCCATGTTCCCGGCGCCGATGCCGATGAGCCGGATCGGTCGGAACCCCTCGCGCGCGATCCAGCCGGTGAAGATCCCCTCGGCGGCGCGCCAGAGCGCGTCGGTCGAGTCGGTCGGCGCGTCGAGCGTGACGGCCCGCGAGATAGTGTGAAAGTCCCCGAAGCGGATCTTGAGCGTGACGGTTTTCGCCTTCATCGCGTGCCTGCGCAGGCGCCTGCCGACGTCCTCGACCTGCGCCAGCAGCACGGCGCGGACGTGCTCGGGGTCGGTCAGGTCCTCGCCGAAGGTGCGCTCGTGGCTGACGCTCTTCGCGTCGCGGTCGGGGGTGACGGGCCGGTCGTCGCGTCCGTGGGCAAGGTCGTGGAGGCGCTCGCCGTAGGAGCCAAACTCGTCGACGAGCCACGCGCGATCGCACCGCGCAAGGTCGCCGATGGTGCGCACGCCGAGACGCTTGAGTTTGGCGTCGGACGCCGGGCCGAGCCCGGGGATGCGCGCCGCGGGCATGGGCCACAGCACGCGCTCCACGTCGTCCGCGTCGATGCGCACGAGCCCGTCGGGTTTGTCGAGGTCGCTCGCGACCTTGGCGATGAACTTGTTGGGCCCGACGCCCACCGAGCACGTGAGCCGCGTCGCGTCCTGCACGCGCTGCTTGATCTCGCGGGCGATCCGGTCCGGCTCGCCGAACAGCCGCACGCTGCCCGTGACGTCGACGAAGGCCTCGTCGATGCTGATGGGCTGCACGAGCGGCGAGTAGGACTCGAGGATGGCCATCACCGCGTCGCTCGCCTCGCGGTACGCCGCGCCCCGCCCGCGGACGACGATCGCGTCCGGGCACAGCCGCAGCGCCACCGCGGTGGGCATGGCCGAGCGGCATCCGAATACGCGGGCCTCGTAACTCGCGGCGGCCACCACCCCGCGCTTGCCCGCGCCGCCCACGAGCACCGGTTTGCCGCGGAGCGAGGGGTCGTCGCGCTGCTCGACGGACGCGAAGAACGCGTCCATGTCGACGTGCAGGATCGACCGGGCTGGGAGGGGTCGCTCGCCCACGAACGGATGCTAGTTCGCCGGCGTATGCAGGGGGTCGCCCCGGATGGCCGACGATGGAGAAGGCATGACACGGGTTCTCGTCACGGTTGTGGTCGGTCTGCTGACGCTCGTCGCCGCGGGCGCGGGGTACCGGTTCGTGCGCGCCGACGTCGAGGCGGCGGTCTACCGCGAGCGCCTCGCCCGCGTCGCGCAGGACTACGAGCATCTGCGCGAGCGGTACAACGAGGCGGTCCGCCAGTCCGCCGTGACCGAACTGCTGGTCGAGGACGGACGCATCGACCTGCGGATCCGCACGGCCGCCGGCGCCGTGCGCGAGATCCCCACGCCCTTCGATCCGTCGCGGGAACTCTTCGTCGATTTCGTCGTCCGCGACGGCCGGGTGCTGATCCGCCGGGTCTTCGACGACCGCACGCCGCCCGGGGAAGGGCTGGTCCTCGACGAGGAACTGGAAGTCATCGATTGGGACGATCCCTCGTTCTCGCGAGGGCAAACCGCGTACCGGCGCTTCGAGGAGGGGCGCTGGGTGGTCGCGCTGACCGGCTCGGGGGCGTTCGCGCTGCGCAGGGTCGGTCCCGTGGACGACGTCGAACTCGTGTCCGGCCCCCAGATCAATGAGTACGAGCAACTCGAACGCGAGACCCGCGACGAACTGCGCTCGCTGACCGCCGTGGACGTGCTGCGCCGGTTCTTTGCCGGGGAATGAGCGGAATCCAGCCGGAATCTGCGTCTGTCGTCGCGTGAAACCCCGCGGGAAGCCCTCCGGAAGTCCCGACGGCTAGAGTTCGTGGTCGCCGCGAGCGCCGCGGCCCCACACCGAGCCGACTTTCGAGAAAGGGGCGTCATGGCCCGAGCCAGCGCGAGTCACATCCTGGTCAACTCCGAGGCCCAGGCCTTGGATCTCAAGAAGCAGATCGAGGAGCAGGGCGCCGACTTCGGCACGCTCGCCAAGAAGCACTCCTCATGCCCGTCCGGCAAGCAGGGCGGCGCGCTCGGCGAGTTCGGCCGCGGCCAGATGGTCCCCGAGTTCGACCGCGTGGTGTTCGGCGATCTGCCCGTCGGGCAGGTCTCCGACCCCGTGAAGACCCAGTTCGGGTACCACCTTGTGAAGGTCGACGCCCGGACCGCCTGAAGCGGTTCAGCGCGGCTTGCCCGCGCCGCGGCGAGCGGCCGCCAGACGCGCCGCCGACTCGACCACATCGCCCGCATCGACGGCCCGGCCGTCGGCGCCGACGTCCTTCCACGCGTCGTCGTCTGTCGCGAATGCGCGGCCGCCGACGAGGATCGGCGTGCGCCCCACGTTGGCGTCGTCGCGGATCAGCCGGATCGTGCGCGCCACCGAGCGGCGCTGCGAGGGCATGGTCGCCGCGAGCGCCACGAGATCGGCCTTGAAGTCGACAACCGCCTGAAGTAGGTCGTTCGGGGGCATGTTGCCGCCGAGGAAGATCACCTTCCAGCCGGCCATTTCGAGGAAGTCCGCCGCGACGTGCAGCCCGATGTCGTGGGTTTCCCCCTCGACCGACGTCGCAACGACCGTCATCCCGTTCGAGGGCTCGGGCTTCGCCCGCGCCAGCAGTTGCGCCATGATCATCTTGGTCGTCGCGGTGACGAAGTGCTCCTCGGCGACCGTGATCTCGTTCATGTGCCACATCCGCCCCAGTTCCTGCTGGGCGGGGGCGAGCACGCGCAGGTACGCGTCCTGCACCGTGATCGAGCCGGAATCCACCGCGTCGAGCACCATCGAACTCGCCTTGCGCCGGTCGCCCTCGAGCATCGCCAGCACGTATTCCGCGGCCAGGCGCCCAGAGGAAGTTTCGACCTTCAGCACCGAGGGCTCTTCCGTCGGCCCGCGCTCCAGCGCCTTGAAGGCCTCGTCGAGCACCATCATGGGGCGTTCCTGCTCATCCGGAGGCAGTTCCTCCGCGAGCACTTCGCGAAGCGCTGAAAGACTCTCGCGCAGATCATCCAGCGGCACTCCGCGCGAGGCGAACGCGATCTTTCCCCACAAAACCTGATCGATGAACAACTGGGGACGGCCCTGCTCCACCGCGTCCGAGAGATCGCGGATGCGCCCGGTCAGGTTCTCCTTCCACGCGAGACGCGGATGGGGCATGAACCGGTCGGCGATGTCGGGACGGCGCGCGAGCAGCCGTTCGGTCGCAAGAACGGCGTAGCCGGCGGCGCTCGCGTCAAGGATCTGGGCAAGGAACGGGCTTGGCGGCATGGTTGCGGACATCGTAAGCCCTCTTTGGGAAATTCGGCCACTGAAGATTCGCTCACGCTGCGGTCGCGGATTCCCCCTCTCCGGCCCGTGAGGCGGCTTCCCTACGCTCTCGCCGTGGACGCCCAGGCGGACATCGTGGTGGTCGGAGCCGGGGCCGCGGGCCTCATGGCGGCCATTCAGGCCGGCCGCGCCGCCCGAGCGTCCGGGAATCCCGCCCGCATCCTCGCCCTCGACGGCGCCCGCTCGCTAGGTGCCAAGGTCCTCGTCGCGGGCGGCGGACGATGCAACGTCACCCATTTCGAGGTCAGCGAGCGCGACTACGCCGGCTCCAGCCGCAACGCCATCCGCAAGGTCCTCCTCCGCTACCCCGTCGAGCGCACCGTCGAGTTCTTCCGCGACCTCGGCGTCGACCTCAAACGCGAGGACACCGGCAAACTCTTCCCGACCACCGACTCGGCGCGCACCGTGCTCGACGCCCTCCTCCGCGCCGCCCGCGACGTTGGTGTGCAGGTCGCGCACCCACGCCGAGTCGGCGCCGTGCGCGCCCTCGACGGCGAGGGCTTCGTCGTCGAGGAAGACCCAGCCGACGAGCACGGGAAAGGGTGGGGGAGCGTGCGCACGCGACGCGTCATCCTCGCGACGGGCGGCCGATCGCTCCCAAAGTCCGGTTCCGACGGCGCCGGCCACGACATCGCCCGCTCGCTCGGGCACTCCATCACCAGGCGCGTCTTCCCCGCGCTCGTTCCGCTCACCATGCCCAAGGATCATCCGCTCTGCGCGCTGAGCGGCCTCGCCGTCGAAGCGACGCTCACCGTGCGCACGGGCGCGGGCAAAGCGCTCGCCGGCTTCACCGGTTCGCTGCTCTTCACGCACTTCGGGATCTCCGGCCCCGCGGGCATGAACATCAGCCGCTTCTACACCGACGCCCTCCGCGACGACCCCCGCGCCGCGCTCGAGGTGAACTTCCTGCCGGGCGTCAAGCCCGACGACCTCGACGCGCATCTCACCGCGCTCGGGCCTGGCGCCGTGCTCGCCGCGCTGCGCGAGCACCTCCCCGAACGCCTGGCGCGCACCGTGTGCGATCTCGCGGGCGTCGATCCATCAACGACAGGCGCCAACCTCCGCAAGGAAGCGCGCCGCGCCCTCGTGCGCTCCGCGACCGCCCTGGTCCTCCCGATCACCGGCGACCGCGGCTGGAACTACGCCGAGGTCACCGCCGGCGGAGTCCCGCTCTCCGAAATCCGCCTCGAAACCATGGAGTCCCGCGCCACGCCCGGCCTGCACCTCTGCGGCGAAATCTGCGACGTCGACGGCCGCATCGGCGGGTTCAACTTCCAGTGGGCCTGGGCCAGCGGCTTCGTCGCGGGATCCGGCGCAGCGGCCGCGCTGCAACCCCTACCATCCGCCCCATGAACGCCACCGCACCGTCGACACCCGCGCCCGAGAAGAAGCCCTCACTCCTCGCGCGCCTCGGGCCCGCGGGCATCCTCGGCCTGCTCTGGGGAACGCTCCCCGCGCTCGGCGGCATCTTCCTCCTCGCGCGCATCGACTACGCCAGCGAGTGGCTCCGCTCCCACGGCGCCGCGGAATCCGTCTTCGTCTACACCTCGATCTTCATCGTCTCCGCCGGGCTCGGGTTCCTCCCGACGTACGCCCAGTCCATCCTCGCCGGGTGGGTCTTCGGCATCTGGCTCGGCATCCCCGCGGCGCTCACCGGCTTCGGCGGCGCCGCGATGATCGGCTACGCCATCGCCCGCTACGTCTCCAAGGACCGCGTCGAGAAGGTCATCAACGAGAAGCCCAAGGCCCGCGCCGTGCGCGACGCCCTCATCCGCTCGGGGTTCTGGCGCTCGCTCCTCATCGTCACCCTCGTGCGCATCCCGCCCAACTCGCCCTTCGCGCTGACCAACGGCGTGCTCGCGGCCAGCGGCGTGCGCCTGTTGCCCTACACCATCGGCACCGTCATCGGCATGACGCCACGCACCGCCGCCGCCGTCATCCTCGCCAACCACTGGGCGTCCGAGGGCGCGAAGAACATCCAGGAGGCCGTCCGCGAGCGTGGCTTCGGCATGTTCCTCTTCGGCATCGTCACCTTCTTCATCGTGCTCGGGGTGATCGGCTTCCTCGCGAACAAGGCCATCGCAAAGGTCACCGAGCAGCAGGCCGCCGACAGCGCCGCGGCCGAAGCCCCCTGATCACCTCGACAGCGCGGCCGCCGCTTCGATCGCCTCGGGCGGCGTGTAATACGTCGGCGCATCCGGGCCCACAGGCAGCCCCAGCACGAAGATCCACAGGTAGAACAGGATCGTCCACCCGATCAGGAACACGATCGTGTACGGCAGCATGGTGCTCACAAGCGTCCCGATGCCGAGTTTGCGGTCGTAGCGCGTCGAAACCGCGAGGATCAGCCCGAAGTACGACATCATCGGCGTGATGATGTTCGTCGTGCTGTCGCCCACGCGGTACGCCGTCTGCGTCACCTCAGGGCTGTAGCCAAGGCGCATCAGCATCGGCACGAAGATCGGCGCCGTCAGCGCCCACTTCGCGCTCGCCGAGCCGACCACGAGGTTCACGAACGCGCACAGCAGGATGAACGGCGCGAACACGGCCGGGTTGTCCAGTTTCATCGCGATCAGCGCGTCGGCGCCCAGCACCGCCAGGATCTGCCCGAGGTTCGAGTAGTTGAAGTACGCCACGAACTGCGCGGCGAAGAACACCAGCACGATGTACAGCCCCATGCTCTTCATCGCGTCCGCCATCGCGTCGATGATCGGTTCCTCCCCGCGCATCGTCTTCGTGATCCACCCGTAGATCACCCCCGGCACGAAGAAGAACACCAGGATCAGCGGCACCACGCTGTTCAGCAGCGGCTTTACGATGTCCGCGCCCGTCGCGGCCGGATCCGGGTTGCGCAGCACGCCCCAGCCGGGCGTGAAGTCCAGCCACGACACCCACGCCGTCCGCGGGCCGGCCATGATCACCGTCAGCAGCGTCAGCGCGACCACGCTGAGCCCCGCCCAGATCAGCCCCTTGCGCTCGAGCGGCGTCAGCGCGCCGAGACTCGGCGAACGCTCGATGCTCTCGTCCGCGCGGCTCACGTCGTACTTGCCCAGCCGCGGCTCGACGATCCGCGCCGTCACGAACCACCCCAGGAACGTGATCAGGAACGTGCTCACGATCATGAAGTACCAGTTGACCGCCGCGTGCACCTCGTACTCCGGATCAACCAGCCGCGCCGCTTCCTGCGTGATGCCCGCGAGCAGCGGATCGATCGTCCCGATCACCAGGTTCGCCGAGTACCCGCCCGAGACGCCCGCGAACGCCGCCGCCAGGCCCGCGAACGGGTGACGCCCCAGCGAGTGGAAGATCACCATCGCGAGGGGAACCAGCACGACGTAGCCCATCTCGCTGGCCGCGTTGCTCAGGATGCCCGCGAACACGACGACGACCGTCACGAGGTTCTTCGGCGCCGAGAGCACCAGCGCCCGGATCGCCGCCGACAGCAGCCCCGCCTTGTCAGCCACGCCCACGCCAAGCAGCGCCACCAACACCGTGCCCAGCGGCGCGAACCCCACGAAGTTCTGCACCATGCTCGTGCACATCCACCGGAATCCCTCGGGCGAGAGCAGGCTCTTCGCCACGATCACCGGCGCCCCAGGGCGCGGGTCCTCGACCGGCGCCCCGAAGTGCGCCGCGATCGCGCTCACGATCACCACCAGCAGCGCGAACCCCGCGAACAGCGTCACGGGGTTGGGCAGCAGGTTGCCCAGCCACTCGACAGCGGCGAGGAACTTGCTGAAAAGCCCCCGCTTGGGCTGCGCGGAGTCGTTGGCGGCGTTCGACGGTGTGGGAGTGTCTGCCATGGGGGGGAGAAGATAGCACGTTCGGGCGTCATCCCGTCCGCGACCTCGCCGGTACCCTTTGACAACCGCTCACAACCGCCCACGAGAACCGACCATGCCCACTTCCAGCCGTTCCGGATTGCTCTCCTCCGCTGCCCTCCTCGCCGCCCTCGCGGGCCTCGCGCTCCCCGCGCTCGCCGCCGACGAGAAGAAGGACGACGCCAGGTGGTCCGTCGACGACGGCCTGACCGGCGAGACCAAGAAGCAGACCATCGACACCACCGAGGGCACCTGGATCTCCCTCGACGTCTCCCCGGACGGCTCCGAGATCGTCCTCGACCTGCTCGGCGACATCTACGCCATGCCCATCACGGGCGGCGAGCCCCGCAAGATCACCTCCGGCGTCGCCTGGGACATGCAGCCCCGCTTCTCGCCCGACGGCAAGCGCATCGCCTTCACCTCCGACCGCACCGGCAAGGGCGACAAGGGCGGCGACAACATCTGGATCATCAACGCCGACGGCGACGAGGATTCTCTCCGCCAGATCACCAGCGAGTCGTTCCGCCTCCTCAGCGGCCCGAATTGGCACCCCTCGGGCGTGTACATCGTCGCGCGCAAGCACTTCACCAGCCGCCGATCCCTCGGCGCGGGTGAGATGTGGATGTACCACGTCAGCGGGGTCAACGGCGGCGGCAGCGGCGGCCTGCAACTCACCACCAAGCCCACCGATCAGAAAGACGTCAACGAGCCGATCTTCTCGCCCGACGGCAAATACCTCTACTACTCCGAAGACGTCTCCCCCGGCTCCACCTTTCAGTACGACAAGGACTCCAACGGCCAGATCTACGTCGTCAACCGCCTCACCCTCGAAGACGGCGAGTCCGAACGCTACATCACCGGCCCCGGCGGCGCGGTCCGCCCCACGCCCTCGCCCGACGGCTCGATGATCGCCTTCGTCCGCCGCCTCGACGGCAGGTCCACGCTTTTCCTCTTCGACGTCAAGACCGGCGGCGTGCGCCCCGTCTACACGGAACTCGAACGCGACATGCAGGAAGCGTGGGCGATCCACGGCGTCTATCCCGCGTTCGACTGGACCCCCGACAACAAGTCCATCGTGCTCTGGGCCAGGGGCAAGATCCGCCGCATCGACGTCGACTCCGGCAACGCGAGCGAGATCCCCTTCCACATCAAGGACACGCGCACCGTCGCCGAGCCCGTGCGCTTCGCGATCGACGTCGCACCCGACGAGTTCGACGTGCGCGCCGTCCGATGGACCGCCGTCACCCCGCTGGGCGACAAGGCCGTCTACCAGGCGCTCGGCAAGATCTGGGTCAAGGACCTCCCCTCGGGCGAGCCGCGCCGCCTCACCAGCCAGAGCGACCACTCCGAGTTGTACCCCTCCATCTCGCGCGACGGTCGCTCCGTCGTCTACACCACGTGGGACGACCAGAACCTCGGCTCCGTGCGCGTCGCGCCGCTCAACGGACGCGGCGGCTCGCGCACCATCACCACCGAGCCCGGCCACTACGTCGAGCCGGTCTTCTCGCCCGACGGCAAGACGATCGTCTACCGCAAGTTCGGCGGCGGGTACGTCACCTCCCCGCTCTACAGCCACGAGACCGGCGTCTACGCGGTCTCCCTCGACGGCGGCGAGCCAACGCTCGTCACCGACAACGGCGAGAACCCCCAGTTCGCCGATTCGAGCGACCGCGTCTTTGTCGAGCGCACCGCGTACTCCAGCGACGCGGACAACCGCAAACTCGTCTCCATGAAACTCGACGGGACCGACGAGCGCGAGCACTTCAGCAGCGCGTGGGCCACGCGCTACGCCGTCTCGCCCGATGGGAACTGGGTCGCCTTCATCGAGCGCTTCAACGTGCACGTCGCGCCGTTCATCGATACGGGCCGCTCCGTCACCGTCTCGCCCGGCGGCTCGAGCGCGCCCATGGCCAAGGCCACCAGCAAGGCAGGGGAGTGGGTCCAGTTCTCCGGCGACTCGAAGAAACTCCACTGGTCGCTCGGGCCCACGCTCTACACCCGCGCGCTCGCCGACACCTTCACGTTCATGGCCGAAGGCGGCGATCTCCCCGAAGACGCCATCGAGGAAACGTCCATCGGTTTCACCGCGAAGCACGACCGACCCAACGGCGCGATCGTCCTCACCGGCGGCACGATCGTCACCATGAACGACGACAACGAGGTCATCGAGGACGGCGCAGTCGTCATCGAGGGCAACCGCATCACTCAGGTCGGCAAGGCGTCGGACGTCATCACGCCGCGCGGCGCCCACGTCGTCGACGTTGACGGCCAGGTCATCCTGCCCGGCTTCCTCGACATGCACGCGCACGGACCGCAGGGAACCGAGGGCATCATCCCCGAGCAGAACTGGGTCAATCAGGCGCAACTCGCGATGGGCGTCACCACCGTCCACGACCCCAGCAACGACACCAACACCATCTTCGCAGCGAGCGAAATGGTGAAAGCCGGCGAGATCGTCGGCCCCCGCACGTTCTCGACCGGCACGATCCTCTACGGCGCCGCGGGCTCGTTCAAAGCCGAGATCGATTCCCTCGAAGACGCGAGGTTCCACCTCGAGCGCATGAAGGCGATCGGCGCGTGGAGCGTCAAGTCGTACAACCAGCCCCGCCGCGACCAGCGCCAGCAGGTGCTCGCCGCCGCCCGCGACCTCGAGATGATGGTCGTCCCCGAGGGCGGATCGACGCACATGCACAACATGACCATGATCGTCGACGGCCACACCGGCATCGAGCACACGCTGCCCGTCGCCATGATCTACAACGACGTGAAGGACCTCTGGAAGGGCCAGCCCGTCGGCTACACGCCGACCATCAACGTCGCTTACGGCGGCCTCGGCGGCGAGAACTACTGGTACGACAAGACCGAGGTCTGGAAGAACCCGCGCGTCACCAACTTCGTGCCCATGCACATCGTCGAGCCGCGCGCCCGCCGCCGCACCACCGCGCCCGACTCCGATTACAACCACATCCAGCAGTGCAAACTGGCCAAGGAGATCTACGACCTCGGCATCACCGTGCAGGCGGGCGGCCACGGCCAACTCCCGGGCATCTGCACCCATTGGGAGATGTGGGGCTTCGTCCAGGGAGGCATGACCCACATGGAAGCGCTCCGCTCGGGCACGATGCACGGCGCCAGGCACCTCGGGCTCGACCGCGATCTCGGCTCCATCGAGTCGGGCAAACTCGCCGACATCGTTGTGATCCAGAAGGGCAAGAACCCCACGAAGAACATCCGCGACACCGAGTTCATTCAGTACACCATCGCCAACGGGCGCATGTACGACGCCGCGACGATGAACCGCGTCGACGCGACCGGCGTGCAGAAACGCGAGCCGTACTACTTCGAGATGCCAGGTTCGGGCACGATCAGCGCCCCGCTGAACGCCGACGCGCTGAATCACGCCGGGTGCCACGGCTGCGGCCGCCCGGGCGTGGGACACTCGCTTCTTCAGCCGTAAGCCGGCATCAACGCCAATCGTGCGCACAAACAAGGCCGGACCGCACAATGCGGTCCGGCCTTGCCGTTGGTGCGTCTCATGAACACGTGTGTGTGCTGGAATCGAAAGGCCGAATCAGGACGCGCGCTTCGCGGCCTTGTCGGTCGCTTCCTTGACGCGCTCCTTGGCGTCGCCGACGGCCTCCTGATACTTGCCCTTGGCCTTGTCGGCCTTGCCTTCGGCTTCCATGCGCTCGTTGTCCGTCATCTTGCCGACGGACTCCTTGACATGGCCTTTGGCCTGATTGACGTTCCCTTGGGTCTGTTCGCGGTTCGGCATGGCGTATCTCCTTCGTTGTTCGGCCGGGGCGGGCCACCGCGCCCGCCGCGACCGTTGGGATGTGTCTATGCGTGAATATCCGCCCGCCGGGGTGCGCCCCGGTGAATCCCCCGTGAACTCGGCGTCATTCTGCTGGATGTGTCGCCGGCCCGGTTCCAGCCCCCATGAACCCCTGCGGCGGCCGTCCGGGAAGGAAAATCCTCACACGGGCTCGGGTTGACTCGTCATTCATGCCGATGCATAATGATGCAATGGTCGCCCAGAAGGCCCGCCGTGGCCGCCTCATCTCGGATTTCCTCGCCAACCGCGAGATCCACAGCCAGGAGCAACTCCGCGAGTTGCTCAAGGAAGAGGGCGTCGACGTCACCCAGGCCACCCTTTCCCGCGACCTCCGCGACCTCGGCGTGGTGAAAACCCCCGACGGCTACGTCCTTCCCGAGCCCGGCGCCGAGCGGTTCCTCAAGGTCGATCGCCAGCACCAGGTCGAGCGCGGCATCCGCCAGCACCTCATCGAGGCCGAGACCGCCGGAAACCTCGCCGTCCTGAAGACCGCCCCGGGCCACGCGCAGGCCCTCGCCGTGGTCCTCGACGGCGCCTCGGTCGACGGCGTCGTGGGCACCATCGCCGGCGACGATACCCTCTTCCTCGCCTGCAAATCCGGGGAACGCTGCAGAGCCATCGTCCATCGCTTCAGAACACTGGCCGGACTGGCGTAAGCCGCGCCGCCCGCCTCCGAATCACGCGACAGGACGAACCAGCCCCAACCCACCGACAGCACCTCCCCGCGGCCCGATCCGGCCCCGGCGACCGACGACCGTTTTCCTCCGATGCCCAACCCCCGCGCCCACATTCGTGCCGCCGTCGTCGGCGCCTCCGGATACTCCGGGCGTGAGGCGGTCCGCATCCTCGCCGCCCACCCGGGCGTCGAAATCGTCGGGCTCTTCGGCTCCGAATCCCGCGCCGACGAGCAGGCCTATTCCGCGCTCTTCCCCGAGTTCCGCGGCGTGGTCGACGTGCCCGTCCTCGCCGGCTCGCCCGACGCGGTCCTCCAATCCAGGCCCGACGTCGTGTTCCTCGCGACGCCGGTCCCCGCGAGTCTCGCCCTCGCCCCGGCGCTGCTCGAGGCGAAGAACCCGCCCGTCGTCATCGATATCGCCGCGGCGTTCCGGCTCAAGGACCCCGCTGTCTTCGAGGCCCACTACGGCCAGCCCCACCCCGCGCAAGGGTGGAACGACAAGGCCGTCTACGGCCTCCCCGAGATCACCCGCGACCGCCTCGGCTCGGCCGATCTCATCGCCTGCGCCGGCTGCTACCCGACCTCCGCGATCATCCCCCTCGCGACCCTCGTGAAGGCCGGCGCCATCGACAAGGCCCGTGCGCCCATCATCGACTCCACCAGCGGCGTCTCCGGCGCGGGCCGCGCGCCCGCCCTCAAGACGTCCTTCTGCGAACTCTCGCTCCAGCCCTACGCCGTCCTGTCCCACCGCCACCAGCCCGAGATCGACGCCTACGCCGGCGCCCGGACCATCTTCACCCCGCACCTCGGGCAGTTCGAGCGCGGCATTCTCTCCACCATCCACGTGGATCTCGCCGAAGGGTGGACCGGCGCCAAAGTCCGCGACCTCTACGTGAACGCCTTCGCCGCCGAACCGTTCGTCCGCCTGCTGCCTTCCGGCGCGTGGCCGTCGATCAACGCCGTCGCCCGCACCAACTTCTGCGATGTCGCCCTCGCCAGCGACGACGCCTCACGCCACCTGATCGTCGTCAGCGCGATCGACAACCTCGTCAAGGGCGCCGCCGGCCAGGCCGTGCAGTGCATGAACATCCGCTTCCAACTCCCGGAGGGCGCCGGTTTGACCCCGCGCGCCATCGGCCGATGATTGTCTCCCTCGACATGCACCACGATCCCTCCCAACCCGCCGGACCGCTCGTCGTGAAACTCGGCGGCGCCGCCGTCGACGACCCCCAGGTCGGCGCTGCCCTGTGGGACGCCCTCGCCGCGCTCCACCGCGCCACGCAGGGCGGAATCGTGCTCGTCCACGGCGGGGGAGCCGCGATCGACCGCCGCCTCGCCCAGCGCGGCATGCAGTCCGAGCGCCGCGACGGCATCCGCATCACCCCCGATGAGCACATCGGCGAAGTGGTTGCCACGCTCACAGGCATCATCAACCCCGCGGTCGTCGGACAACTCCAGACGCGCGGCGTCTCCGCCGTCGGACTCACCCTCGCGGACGGCGGCTTTGCCGAGTGCGTCAAGACCACCCGCTTCGCCTTCGACGCGGGCCGCGTCGGCGAAGTCATCGGGGGCGACCCGCGCCTCCCGCGCACGCTGCTTCGCGCCGGCTTCATGCCCGTCTTG
>JBQLZI010000021.1:0-17699 GCA_052168195.1 Phycisphaerales bacterium | reverse complement strand
GCCGCCTGCTCGCGCCGCTGCTGCCCCACACCGCCGACGAGGCCTTCCGCGCGCTGCACAAGATCGACGACAAGGCCAGCGACGACTCCAGCGCGGGCGCCTGCGTGCACCTGCACACCTTCCTGGGCGCCGAACGCGGCGCCGACGTCTTCCCGGTCTCCGCGGCGCCGGAGTGGAAGAAGGTCTTCGCCGTTCGCGACAAGGCGCTGCTCGCGCTCGAAACCGCCAAAAAGTCCAACTCCGTCGAGAACCCCCTCGACGCCGGGCTCGTGCTCCCCGATCAGAACGGCGACCTCGCCGACTTCGACGCCGTCGACCTCGCCGACCTCCTCGGCGTCTCCCGCGTCGCCGTCGACGGCGCCGCGACCGAGGTGCAGATCATCGACCTCCGCGCCGAGGCGCGCTGCGAGCGCTCTTGGAAACGCGACGGCACCGTCAAGCAACGCTCCGACGGCGGCATGCTCACCGACCGCGACGCACAAGCCGTCGGCGTGGCGTGATTCCCCGCCCTCTCCCGATGGGAGAGGGTGGCTCGCGACCCGGGGGAGCGAGCCGGGTGAGGGCCGCACGCTCACCGCCTCCGGCGCGTGAACGCGATCCCCGCGATCGCCATCAGTCCCGCCGCGCCGGGTGATGGGATCGTCGCGATCCATGAATGCGTGTTGCCCTCGTATTCGCCAAGTCCAAGCAACGTAAGGCCGTCAGCAGAGACATTTGACACGCCTGTCAGCACCCAGCCGCTTAGGTCGACACCAAGGGTCGGCAAGTAGTTGTTGAGGTCCAACATCCCCAACGCTTCCGACCAATAGAACGCCCGTCGAGTATCCCCTTCCGATAGTCCGCCGACAACAACAGTTCCGTCGTCAGTCACATCAGCTGCGACGGAAGTTGAGAATCCGCTCAAGACACCCAAGCTCTCCGGATTCCCGCCGTCAACCCATCTCACGGCGCGAAGCCCTTCGGCGCTGTCGCTGTACCCGACAATCACACGCCCATCACCGCTGATCGCGTTGGCGCGCGACTGACCGTCGCCCCCCGCCAGCACACAGAGATCCTGGATTCCTGTCTGGTCAGTCCAGATGAACGCTCGTTGCGCTGCAGTGACTGAAATAGATCTGCCCACGACGACGCGACCATCCGCGCTTACTCCGTGAGCTTCCCCGCGGGCATATCCGGGCAACACGCCGAGAATTGTCGGTTCGCCGGATTCGGACCATCGAATCGCGTGTCTCCCGCTTTGCGCAAGAATCGATCCAACGATCACTGAACCGTCGGCGTTGACGTTGTACGCGTACGAGGAGACGGTCTCGGGCAACGATGCCAATTGAACAGCCCCCTCGGCCGCCGTCCACCGAAACGCACGGTCTCGGCCAGAATACGCGTGGTCGTAACCCACGAAGGTGGTTCCGTCGCGGCTCATTCCGTACCCGTATCCGAACGCAGCATCTGGGAGCATCTCGATCGCCTGCATCCCCGATGCGCGTGTCCAGACGGTCACATCGCCTCCACTCATCCCGGAAGCAGCAGCACCATCATCGCTCAATCCAAGCATGTAGGTGAATGGGCTGCCGGGGAGATCGCCCAAATGGATGAACGATGGCTGTGCCTCTACACCAACACATACGGCGACCGAAACAAGTACGTACAGCGTGCTGGTCTTGGTAAGCACTAGTCCCCCTTTTGAAAGGCCCGCGAAACTGGAGACACTTTTAATACCGTACCGACCTCCCCGCAGGATGCAAGGGCATTTCGGCATTCCACCCGTCGGGTCGCGTTATCCGTCTCCCAGCATCCCCCCGATCACGCCCTCCAGCCGCTTCACCGCCGCCTCGCCCCCGTCCTTGAGCAGGTCGTCGTGCCCGATCGCCTTCCCGAAGCGCACCGTCACGCGCCTTGGGAACAACCGCGGCCGCTTGCCGCGCGGCCATGCCTCGTACACCCCGCTCACCGCCACGGGCAGCACCGGGCACTTCGAGCGCTTCAGCAGCACCGCCACGCCGCGCTGGAAGGGCTCCATCGTCCCCGTCGCGGAGCGCGAGCCCTCGGGGAACAGCAGCACCGGGTGCCCGAGGTCGAGTTGCTCGAGCACGGTGCGGATCGCCTTGATGTCGCCTCCCCCTGCGGCCGTCGCCGGGTTGCCCGATGCGCGGTCGGCCGCGCGCTCCACCGGGAACGACCCCAGCCCCGCGATGATCGCGCCGAAGAACCGGTTCTTGAACAGCGTCGACCGCGCCATGAACCAGCACCGCCGGGGCATGCTCACCCCGATGAGCGGCGGATCGAGATAACTCGCGTGGTTCGACACCACGAGCAGCCCGCCGCGCATCGGCACGTTCTCCTTGCCGACCACGCGCGTGCGCAGCCACACCTTGAACAGCGCCTTCACCGTGTTCTTCGCCACCACGTAGAACGCCGGCTGCCACCACCTCTCGCGAAGGATCGACTTCGAGGGCTCTTTCTTCTTCGGGGGGCACGCGACGTTCGGCTCCCCTCCTGCGTCGCGAGAGGGATGAGGGGGAAGCTCTTCCTGCGCGCTCACGGCGACGCTTCCCCCATCGCGTTGCGGACGATCTTCACCACCCGCGCCACCGATTGCTCGAACGTCAGCGCCGACGTGTCCACGACCTCCGCGTCGGTCGGGCAGGTCAGCGGCCCGACCGTGCGCTTCTGGTCGGAAATGTCCCGCGCTTCCAGTTCCTTCGCGATCGCGCCCTCGTCGACCCGGCGCGCCGCATCAACGCGGCGGATCTGGTCGGCCCGGCGCGTGGCCCGCGCCTCGACGCTCGCCGTCAGGTAGATCTTCACCAGCGCGCCGGGGAACACCACCGAGCCCTGGTCGCGGCCCTCGGTCAGCAGACGCGGGTGCTCGCGCCCGATGCGCTGCTGCAGTTCGACCATCAACCGCCGAACCTTCGGGAGCCCGGCGACTGCGGAAACGTTCGCGTCGACGTCCGCCGCGCGCAGGCGCGCCGACATCTCGCGCCCGAACGCCATCAGCCGGGGCGGGTCGCCGGTCCAGTCGAACCGCAGGTGGGCCTCGCGGGCGAGTTTCTCGACCCCGTCCTCGTCCTGAATCGCGATCCCGTGGTCGAGCGCGAGCGCCGTGGCCGCCCGGTACATCGCGCCGGTGTCGAGGAAGTCGAGCCCCAGCCGGCGCGCCGCCTCGCGGGCGACGCTGGACTTGCCCGCGCCGCCGGGGCCGTCGATCGTGACAATGGCGTCGCCCACGCCGGACGCGCTGGTTCGCCCGGTCCGCGCGTTGTGCGTTTCGCTGGTCATCATCCCTTGCTCGCGGCCGCCTCGATCGCGGACTCCAGTGCCGCCTTGATCGCGCGCACGCCCTGGGCCGGGTCGCCCTTCCCGCGGTATTCAACCGCGAGCAGCGCGTCGTATCCCACGGCCAGCAACGCGTCCATGCACTTGCTCAGATCGTAGGGCTTGTGCTTGCCCTTGCTGTCAAGGTCGCCCGCCGACGCGATCACGGCGCTGGCGTACGGCACGATCTTGCGCAGGGTGTCGGTGACGTCCGGGCCGAGCGACGCGGCCTGCTCGAAATCGGGCAGCGAGCCGATCCGGAACCCCCCAACCTTTTTGATGAGGCCGGTCATGCCCTCAGGCGTCTCGTTGATCCCTTTCGCCGGCACCAGCAGCAGGTTGATCTGGAGCCGATCCGCGCGGTCGAGCAGGCGCCGCACGCGCTCCGCGACCAGTTCGAACTTCGACTCCTCAGCGGGAGCGATGATCGGCGCGCCCACCGCGTTGCACCCCAGCCGCTGACCCGCCTTGAGCACGCGCGACACGCGGTCGAGCGCGGCCTCGAACTTCGCCTCGCTGCCCCCGATGTCCTGCGGATCGTCCTCGACCAGCACCAGGCAGGGGCACTCCGCCTTGTCCGCCTCGTCGCGGAACCGGTCGATCGCGTTCGCGTCGGCGCCCGCGAAAAGCCCGGTCGGCATCATCAGCCCGTGCAGTTCGGTCTGTTCCCGCGCGAACCGCGGGAGGTCGAGCAGCGGCAGCGGGTCCTTTTTCGCAAGGACCAGCCCCCGCAACGAGTTGGCGCTCAAAATCAACAGCATCACGGCTTCTCGACGTCGCGACCGGCTTCCGTCCGGCCCGGCGAGGCGCCACTGTACCCATCCTGCTCGCGGCGGCAACCCGCCCCGATCTTCGCGCCAATACACCCGATCCGGAACCACGCAAAAGCAGACACGGCCGACGGAGGCGCCGGCCGGGTCTGCGGAGGGAATCGAATGCTGTCGCCGCTGCCGGGCCCTGATCGAGCCCACAACGGAGGAGGAGAAGAGCACCCGTCGTACCCCGCCCGCCTGGGCCGGGTTCGCGCCCGCGCACGTTTTTTGTGTCACCGGCCCGCGGATTGCCCTCTGCGCCCAGCCCGATAGCATGGCTCGGCCCGACCCGACCGGTCGCGCCCCCGTTCCTGACCCCACGCAACCAGCCGCCGCGAGCCATTCCCATGTCCACGCCCGCCGACCGCAAGTACACCGAAACCCACGAATGGCTCCGCGACGACGGCGAGGTCGTCACCCTCGGCATCACCCAGCACGCCGTCGACGAACTGACCGACATCACCTACGTCGAGATGCGCGCCAAGGGCACCGCCATCAAATCCGGCGACACCGTCGGCGAGGTCGAGTCCGTCAAGGCCACCAGCGACATCTACTCCCCCGTCGGAGGCGAGATCGTCGAGGTCAACGCCAAACTCGCCGACGACCCCTCCCTCCTCAACTCCGACCCCTACGGCGACGGCTGGCTGGTGCGCATCAAGCCCTCCGACAAGGCCCCGATGAACAACCTCATGGACTCGGCGACCTACGACAAGAACAGCTGAGCGGCGGGTGAGAAGGAGACTGTTCGCTTCGCCCCCTCTCCTGTCGGGCGCGCCACGATGGGAGAGGGCCGGGGTGAGGGCTATCAGTTCCCTTCCACCTCCCCTTTCTTCTGATGTGGACTCCTCTCCTGCTTAGCGTGCGGCAGGAGAAGGCAGTTTTTTTCTCACGCGCCCCGTACTTCCTGTACCCTCACGCAACCGTGAGGCCCGCCAATCCATTCCTGCTCGTCGTCCTACTCGGCCCCGCTGTGGCGATGTACTGGGGCTGGATGCCAGCGGCGCTCGCGACCATCGCCGCGTTAGCGATCGGGCACTCCCTGCGTCGAGCGATTGCGCGGCAGAACACGCCGACCCAGCCCGGCCGAGGACTCCTCGCCGTCCAGGCGGTTGCGATGATCCCCCTTGCGGCAGTCGCGGCCATCGTCTGCGGCGCAACGGTCATCGCGTTCTTCACGGGCCGCGGAGAATTCTCTGGCCGCATCGCGCACTGGATGTTTCCGGCCGGCGCGATTTTCCTTGCCGCGATCATCTCCCTCCTGCCCGCGCGATTCATATCAATCCCTCTCGCACGCCTCGCGACCATCCTCACCGTCATCCTCCTCCTCGCCTGCGCTGTCGGCCTCCCTCTCGCCGCCGTCCGCGGGGTCGCGTATTCCACCTTCGACGAGACCGGTGCGCAAACCGGAACCGAGCGCGTCACACCCCAACTCGTCGCGCCCATTTTCGTGCGTAAGCCCGACGGCGCGCCGCCCCTCCTCCCCGCCATCTTCCTCGTCGTATCCAGCGCCGCCTACGCCGCGTTCCCTTGGAATCACGCGCCCGGGCCGAAGGATGCTAATCCCTCACCCCGCCGCGCCACCGCGCTCGAAGCGTCCGTCGCATCGCTTGCGCTTGTCGCCTGTGCCGTCGGGATCTCCATGGGCACGACAAGAACCGTGCAGAAATCGGGAAGCACGGGATATTCACCGCCTGACTTCTCCTTTGTCAGCGGAGCGTACTTCTGGATCAACGACACAGACGGAACGCACGGCTTCCTGAGCGAGTTTCGATCGCCAGACATCCGAGAGACGGGTTGGTATGGGTACCTTCACCCCCGCGGCATCCGCAGAATTGCCCATTACTTCTCACCCGAGCAGGGAAGGGTTCATTCGTGGGGATCACGGATAGATCCACGATTCTTCGATGTCCTCGACATCCACTCCGTGCATTCGATGAAGAATGCAGGCATCTTGAAAAACGATGAGGAACGCGGCGTTATCGGCATGGCCTACGCTGAAGACGGGAAGTGGGTGGATATTCCCTCCGACATCCTCACCGAGTTCGAGAACGAAGCAATCCAGCAGACGTTTCACCTCCCCTCAGGAACCGTCCGCTTCGATCGCGCAGGACGCATCGTAACCCTCACGGGCGAGTTCACATACCAGAAGCAGTACGGCCGATTGCGTGACGGCGAAGCACTCTCCTCCATGAGCGAAGCCGTCATCCATGGCGCCGCCAACCTTCTCCGCGCTTTCGACATTCCCCGCATCGCCGCGCATTGGATTGTCGGGGCCGCCGTCTCGATCCTCGCCTTCGCCGCGCTCGAATCCTCACTCCGCACCCAGCGCGCCATCATCCGTGCCCTCGCGTGTTTCTTCGTTCCCTCAACAACAGGACCCGCGTGCGCATCATGCGGTTACGACATGCGCGGCGCACCCGACTCTGCAACGCCAACCTGCCCCGAATGCGGCGAGGACGAGCGCTTCTTTACCCACCGCGACCGCATTGAGCTCCCCGCCGCCGCCTCACCGTTCAACCCTGCGCGTTGGTTCGCGTGGCCCCCGATCGCCTTCGGGATCACCCTGCTCCCGCTGCCGTTCGTCCTGCTCACCCCGGGCTGGGGGTGGGGGCAGCAGTATCGACCATGGCAGAACAAGGTCACGCTCGCGGATCTCCCCCTCTGGTTTCCGATGATCGCGGCGCTGAACCTGGCGATCGGGTCCGGACTGATCCTCGCCGCCCGCGCCACACAGACCCGGGTCGGAAGAGCATCGGGCGCCGTGGTCTGCGTGGTCACGCTTGTCGCGATGATCTGGCTTGCCGAGCTTGCGCGACAAAGCCCGAATGCGTATTTCGCACGTACTCCCGGGTCCGAAATCGCGCCGCTTATCCTCTCCGCGCTCACGGTTCTCGCCGGACTCGTCATCCTCCTCGCAGAGGGGCGCTTTCTTCTCCGCAACCGCACGGCCTCGTCCCCCAACAACCTCCCGAACTCCTGATCCGCCCGTCGCCTACCCTCCCTGCCGTGCCGCCCGACTCCCCGTTCATCCGCGCCGTCGACGTCCACAAGGCCTACCGCCTGGGTGATCGCGCCGTCGACGCGCTCCGCGGCGCCTCGCTCTCCATCGACGAGCCGGGCTTCTACGCGATCATGGGCCCGTCCGGCTCGGGCAAGTCCACCCTGCTCCACCTGCTGGCCGCGCTCGACGCGCCGGACTCGGGCGAGATCCACGTCGCGGGGCGGCGCATCGACACGCTGTCGGAGAAGGAACTCACGCTCTTCCGCCGCCGCGAGATCGGCGTGGTCTTCCAGCAGTTCAACCTCATCCCCACGATGACCGCGCGCCAGAACGTGGAACTGCCGGGCCTGCTCGCCCGCGAGTCCGCGTCGTTCCTGGCCGATCGCTCGCGCGAACTGATGGAAGCCCTCGGCGTGTGGAAGCGCGCCGACCACCGCCCCGACGCGCTCTCCGGAGGCGAGCAGCAGCGCGTCGCCATCGCCCGCGCCCTGCTCTTTGCGCCGAAAGTCGTGCTCGCCGACGAACCCACGGGCGCCCTCGACTCGAAGAACTCCGAGGTGCTCTGGTCGCTGCTCGCGGACCTCGCCCGCGACCGCGAAATGACCATCGTCATGGTCACCCACGAGCCCGCCGCCGCCGCGCACTGCCGCGAGGCGTTCATCCTCCACGACGGCCGCGTCACCGGCCGCCTCAACATCGAAGGCGAGAACCTCGATGCCGCCGGCCTGGCGACTCGCGCGCAACAGTCTGGACGCCCGGCGTAAGCGCACCGCGCTGCTCGTGCTCGCCGTCGCCCTCGCCTCGGCGCTCATCGCCGCCGTCGCCTGCGCCAGCAGCACGGTGACGGCCACCCTTGCGCACCGCGTGAACGCCACAGTGGGCGTCGCCGACCTCCGCGTCCGCGCCGTCAACGACAAGCCCTTCGACGCCGCCGCCCTCGCGATCATCAGGCAGTGGGACGAGGCCCGCGTCGTTGCGCCCCGGGCCCGCGGCCCAATCCCCCTGCTGAACGCGAACGCCGAGGGCGAAGACCTCCGCGCCGTCGCGATCGGGCATGGCATCGACCCGGCGGCCGAGGCGGCGCTCCGTGCGCCGACCATGGCCGAAGGTCGAGCGCTCGCCGCCGACGGCGAGGTCGTCATCGACCAGGCGCTCGCGGAGGAACTCGACGTCGGAGTCGGCGCCACGCTCGACGTCGAACGCTTCGGCGACCCGTTCACGCTCGTCGTCGTGGGCATTCTCGAGCGCGAACCCATCGGCACGCTCGCCGCCGCGCACCGGTTCGAGGCCTACGTCACGATCCGCGATCTCGGCGAGATCACCAACGAGCCCGACCGGCTCGACCAGATCGACATCGCCCTGCGCAGCCCCGACCGCGCCGCGTCGATCACGCCCCCCGACGGCTTCCCGGAGGGGCTGATCCTCCAGCCGACCGAGCGCCTCACCAGCGGGCTGGACCGCTCCGTGCAGTCGTCGCGCTTCGGCCTGCTCATCGCCGCCGTGCTCACGTTCATCGCCGCGGCGTTCATCATCCTCACCGGGCTCACCACGAATCTCTCGGAACGCACGCGCGAACTGGCGATGCTGCGCTGCATCGGCGCCGCGCGCGGCCAACTCGCCCGCGCGCAACTCCTCGTCGGGATGCTCGTGGGATTCCTCGGCGGCGCCCTCGGCGCTCCGTTCGGCGTGTTCCTCGCGTTCCTCCTCGCGACGATCTTCTCCGACCGGCTCCCCGGCGGGTTCGTGCTGTCGTGGTTCGGGGTCGCCCTCGCCGTGCTGGGCGCGCTGCTCGCCGGGTTGCTCGGCGCCCTGTGGCCCGCGTGGTCGGCGGCTAGGGTGCGCCCGCTTCAGGCCCTCGCGAGCCGGGCCGCGAAACCACGCCCGCGCACGCTCGCCTTCGCGTTCCTCGGCGGGTGCGCGCTGCTCGCCGCGCAGGTGGCGATCGTCCTGCTCGCGCCCGACGGCCAGACGCTCTTCTGGCTCTACGCCACCGCCGCGCTCCCCCTGATGATGGTCGGCTACTTCCTGCTCGGGCCGCCGGTCACGGCCATCGTCACGCTCGCGCTCGCGCCGCTCGTCGAGCGCGCCCTGCGCCTGCCTAAAGGGCTCCTCCGTTCGAGCGTGCTCTCCACGCCGTTCCGCAACGGGTTCACCGCGGCGGCGCTCATGGTCGGCCTCGCGATGATGACCGCGCTGTGGACCGAGGGCCGCGCCTTCCTGGGCTGGGTCGACCGCATCCAGTTCCCCGACGCGTTCGCCCACGGCTGGCTCGGCATCGACGACGACGCTCGCGAGCGCGTCGACGAACTGCCCTTCGTCAACGAGACGTGCGCGATCACGCTTCTTCGGATTGATTCCGAGTTCGGCGTCCGCGCGCTGAACCCGCTCAAAACATCCTTCGTTGCCTTCGAGCCCGAGCCCTTCTTCGCGATGACCCGCCTGACCTGGGACGAGGGATCGCTCGAAGAGGCGCTCCCCAAACTCCAGCAGGGCGGCGCGATCCTCGTCGCCCGCGAGTTCAAGATCGCCCGCGGCTACGGCGTCGGAGACACCTACACCGTCAGCCACAACGGCGAGGACCACACCTTCGAGATCGTCGGGGTTATCTCGTCGCCCGGGCTCGACATCGCCAGCAAGTATTTCGACATCGGGCAGGAGTACTACTCCCAGGCCATCCACGCGGTCTTCGGGACGCGCGCCGACCTCCAGCGCCTCTTCGGCGTCGACACCATCAACCTCATCCAGATCGACCTCGACGATTCCGTCCCGGACCGCGAGGCGATGAAACAGGTCCGCGCCGCGCTCGGATCGTCGCTGCTCGTCGTCGGCTCGGGACGCGAGATCAAGGACCTCATCAACAGTGTCGGCGGCGGGACCCTCCGCGTCATGTCCTTCGTCGCCTTCGGCGCCATGGGCATCGCGTGCCTGGGCGTGGGCAACATCGTCGTCGCGGCCATCGACGCGCGGCGTTTCGAGTTCGGCGTGCTCCGCGCCATCGGCGGCGACCGGACGCTCGTTGTCCGGCTCGTGCTCGCCGAGATCCTGCTCGTCGCCTTCAGCGCCTGCGTCCTCGGCGCCGGCCTGGGCCTCCAGCACGCGTGGGGCGCCGCGAACATGAACCGCCTGCTCGCGGGCGTGGAACTCCACCTCCGCCCGCCGGTGGGGCCGATGCTCGTCGGGTGCGTCGCGCTCGTCGCGCTCGCGCTGATCGCCGCCGCGATCCCGCTCCGCTCGCTGTTCAGGCAGTCCCCGCGCGACCTGCTCGGCGTCGTGCGCGGCTAGGCGATCTACGATCCCCGCGGATGAGTTTCGCCTCCAAGCCCTTCGAGATCGTCTCCCAGTTCCGCCCCACCGGCGATCAGCCGTCCGCCATCGGCGGCATCGTGGAGCGGTTCGAGCGCAGCGAGCCGGCGGTCGTGCTGCTCGGCGCGACCGGCACCGGCAAGACGTTCACCATGGCCCACACGATCGCCCGGCTCCAGCGGCCGACGCTCGTCATCAGCCACAACAAGACCCTCGCCGCGCAACTCTACGAGGAGATGCGCGACCTCTTCCCGGACAACGCCGTCTCGTACTTCGTCTCGTACTACGACTACTACCAGCCCGAGGCGTACATCCCCCAGCGCGACATCTACATCGAGAAGGACTCGTCGCGCAACGATGATCTCGACCGCCTCCGCCTGGCCGCCACGAGCAACCTGCTCTCGCGGAAAGACACCGTGGTCGTCGCGTCGGTGTCGTCGATCTTCGGCCTGGGTTCGCCCGATGCGTACCGCGACAAGGTCATGCCCGTGCAGGTCGGGGAGACCATCAACCGCCGCGAGTTCCTGCTCGGGCTCGCGGACATGCAGTACCAGCGGTCCGACATCGACTTCAAGCGCGGCACGTACCGCGTGGTGGGCGACGTGATCGAACTCTTCCCCGCGTACGAGCAGTTCGCCGTGCGCTTCGAGTTGTTCGGCGACGAGGTCGAGGCCATCCAGTTCATCAACCCCACCACGGGCGAGATCCTCGCGAACGAGCAGCGGTTCTTCATCTTCCCCGCGGTCCACTACGTCACGCCCGCCGACACGCTCGAATCCGCGCTCGCGGCGATCCGCGCCGAACTCGACGAGCAGGTCATGCGGCTCCGCCACGAGGGCAAACTCCTCGAAGCGCAGCGGCTGCTCGCGCGCACCAAGTACGACCTCGAACTCCTCGAAGAGGTCGGCACCTGCCCGGGCGTCGAGAACTACTCGCGATACTTCGACGGGCGCCTCCCGGGCGAGCGGCCGTACACCCTGCTCGATTACTTCCGCAAGAGCGCGGAACTCGACGGCGGCGCCCCCGACGACTGGCTGCTCATCATCGACGAGAGCCACGTCACCATCCCCCAGATCTCCGCGATGTACAACGGCGACCGGGCCCGCAAGACCACCCTCGTCGAGCACGGGTTCCGCCTGCCCAGCGCCCTCGACAACCGCCCGCTGAAGTTCGAGGAATTCGAGCGCGTCGTCCCGCGCTGCCTTTACGTCAGCGCGACGCCCGGCCCCTACGAACTCAAACGCACCGGGGGCGACGTGGTCGAGCAGGTCATCCGCCCCACGGGCCTGCTCGATCCGATCGTCGAGATCAAGCCCGCCGGAGGGCAGGTGCCCGACCTGCTCGAGCAGTGCAAGGGGCGCGTGGCCCGCGGCGAGCGCGTGCTCGTCACCGCGCTCACCAAGCGTCTGTGCGAGCAACTCGCCGCGTACCTCGACGAGCAGGGCATCAAGGTCCGCTACCTGCACTCCGACATCGAGACGCTCGACCGGCTCGAGATCCTCCGCGATCTGCGCACGGGCGAGTTCGACGTGCTCGTGGGCGTCAACCTGCTGCGCGAGGGGCTCGACCTGCCCGAGGTGTCGCTGGTCGCCATACTCGACGCCGACAAGGAGGGTTTCCTCCGCTCGCCGACGAGTCTCATCCAGTTGATCGGGCGCGCGGCGCGCAACGTGAACGGCGCCGCCATCATGTACGCCGACGAGGTCACGCCCGCGATGCAGGCGGCCATCGACGAGACCGACCGCCGCCGCGCCAAGCAGACCGCCTACAACGCCGAGCATGGGATCACCCCCGAGACGATCCGCAAGGCGATCCGCCGGGGCATCGAGGACGAGCTGCGCGGCCGCAAGACCGCACGCCAGAGCATGAAGGCCGACGAGCCGACGCTCGACATCACCGAGTTGCGCAAGGAACTCGAAGGCTCGATGCTGGAGGCCGCGGAGAAACTCGAGTTCGAGAAGGCCGCGGCCATGCGCGACAAGGTCGAGGCGATCAAGAAGATCCAGAAGGCCGAGCCCGAACGCACGCAGGTGCGGATGAGCGAGATCGAGCGCGAGTTGTACGGGGACGAGGGCGCCAGGGCGACGCCCGGCAAGCCCGGCGCCGCGAAACGCCGGCGCAAGCGGATGAAGCGGACGGATTGATCCCCCGGGCTCATCCTGCCGGCGCCGCCGGCCGATAACCCCTGCATGACGAAGCCCACGCCAGGCCGCGACGCGCCGTCCATGCCGCTCCGCACCCTCCGCGCGTTCAACACCTACGACATCCACGAGAACCCGCCCGAGGAGGTGCGCACCCTCCGGCTCAGGCGTCACCAGCTGTTCCCGAAGAACGACCTCAGCCGGATCGACCTCGTGACCGACCCGCGCCCGGGGCTCATCACCAAGGAAACGCCCGTCGGGACGATCGGGTCGTGTTTCGCGAGCCGCCTGCAGGACTGGCTCACCGACTACGGGTACAACTTCGTGCGCACGGAGCGCGACCCCTACGACCCCGAGTCGTACGCGTGCCACACGGCCCGCTTCGGCCAGGTGTTCAACACCGGATGCCACGCGCAGGTCTTCGAGTCCGCGCTGGGGCGGTTCCTTCCGCAGGAACGCTTCTGGCATTCCGAGGACGGCCGTGTGCTCGACCCGTACCGCAAGTCGATCTGGTGGGGCAGCGAGGAGCAGGCCGAAGCCGACCTGCGCACTCACGCGAAGGCGGTGCGCGAGGCTGTGGAGCGTGCCGAAGTGTTCATCGTGACGCCGGGCGTGGCCGAGGTGTGGAAGAGCCGCGCCGACGGCTCGACCTTCGCGCAGGCGCCGCCCAAGGACGTGTTCTCACCCGAGAGGCACTTCTTCGAACTCACAAGCGTCGAGGAGAACATCGAGAACCTCGAGCGCATGTACCGCGTGATGCGCGAGATCAACCCGCGCCTGCAGGTCATCGTGACCGTCTCGCCCGTGCCGCTGCTCGCGACCTTCCGCGACACGCACTGCGTGCTCGCGGACACGGTCAGCAAGGCGACGCTCCGCGTCGCGGTCGACCGCTTCTGCGCGCGGAACCCCGAGGTCATCTACTTCCCGTCGTACGAGATCGTGCAGCGCCTGCACCCCCAGCCCTTCGAGCACGACAACCTGCACATCAAGTACGAGATGGTCGAGAAGATCATGGTCGCGTTCATGACCGCCTACGGCGACCTGGGAGCCGAAGACTCGGCCGTCGCGTAGCCCCTCCCGCTTCCGCCTCCGACGCTCACTACGCTATCGCCCATGAAAGCGATCCTCTTTGCGGTGCTCGCCGGCGTGTGCTGGGGCGTGGGCGAGTTGTTCAGCAAGTCGGTCCTGCACACCGGGAAGATCGGGCCGATCACGGTCGCGGCGGTCCGCGCCGCCGTGGCGCTGCCCGCGCTCTGGATCGCGTACTACTGGGCGGTACACGTCGCGAAGATCGAGCCCGCGGACTGGACCAGGGCCGGGACGGGCACGCTGCTAAAACTCGTGCTCGGCACGGGGCTGGTGGCGGGCTCGCTGGCGCTGATCTTCTTCTACGCGGCCCTGAACTTCGGGGAGATCTCCGTCGTCAAGCCGATCGCGTTCGCGCTGGCGCCGGCCCTGGCGTTCGCGCTGGCCGTCCCCCTCTTCGGCGAGGCGATCACCGCGAAGAAACTCCTCGGCGTCGCGCTGATCGTGGTTGGGGTGGTGCTGCTGTCGAGCCGGAGCGCCAAGTCGACGGCGCACAGCCCGGGTCCGGCGCCTCTCCCAACGCAGCAAAACGACTGACGGAGGTTCACTCTCCCGGGCCGGAAACGCCCGGGGCGCTGGCGGGCTGGGCCGCGCGGGTCTTCTCGGCCGCCACGTCCTCCAGGTAGATGCAGCGATCACAGTTGATGTGCAGTGATTCGGACCGCGCCTGCGGATCCGCGGGGTTGCGCGTCCCGGCCTTGTGATCCAGAATCGCGAGGATGTGATCTGTCAGCAGGTCCTCGCGCTCGTACGCGCGGCAGAGGCGCTCGAGCACTTCGGACAGCGCCCGCTGTTTCGCGAGCAGGTCGCTCGACACGGTGCGGAACTGCGCCCGGCGCCACGAGGCGTCGCGGTAGAGCCAGGGGCCGCGGTACTCGGGAGACATTTGAGCAAGGCGCCATTGGTAGGCCATGCCGTTCTCGGAAACCTCATCCGCAGTGTATCGGCTGGGCATCGGCGCAGGCGACTCGAAGGCCTCCTCGACCGTCATGCCCTCGACCGGAGAGACGAGGTACGCGGGGATCGCCGTCGCGACCTGAGGGGACGACTCGTTGCCGGGCATCGTGCCGTCGGCCATGCGGGTAGTCGTGGTGGACTGGTCGGCCGCGGGCGGCTGGAACAGGAGCGTGAAGATCGCGGGCAGCAATCCGGGCTGATCCTGAGACTTCTTCGCGGTGGTGCGCTGGATGTCGCGGTTCAGCAGGTCCGACATGATCGCGCTGTCCCGCTGCAGCGCGTCGATGCGTCGGACCAGATAGTCGCGCTCCTCGCGCAGTCGCTCCACGGACGAGATCGCCCGGAGGGCAAGGTAGTACTCGGTGCGCGCGAGGACTTCCTTGCGGACGTCGGTGGCCTGTTCGCGGATCTCTTTGATCTCCGTCCAGTAGCGCTCTTGGTTCTTCGCATTCGTCACATCGGCGATGAGCCCGAGGTACGCGGCGTGGAACTGCGCAAGCGACTGGGTCGTCGGCTGGTCAAACGTCTCCGACAACTGCTTCGTCACGATCTGGGTGGTCGACTCGCCCGAAGCGACCGCGGCGAACTCGTCGGCGACCGACGCCGTGCCCTCGGCGCGACCCCGGTGAAGCACATCCCTGGTGACGAATCCGAAGTGGGTCTCGGGCGTGAGCGACACCGCGTGCAGGGACGTATTCCCTTCGCCGTCGGTCAGCCGCTCGATCGACATGGTGCTGCACCCTCCGGCGGCGGCAAGGAGGGTCGCGACGAAGACGCAGATCGGGAAGCGCTTGGATGTGTGGTTCATGCCCGGCACAGTGACGCCGCATGTCAGCGATTGCAATGATTGTTACTGCGTTTCCCGAAAGATCATTCAGAACCAGTGGTTTTCTCCATGCGCCGGACGATGCGTGCGCAGTAACACATATCTGTGCCACACCGCAGCAAAGATCTTCTGCGCAGATCGTTAGAACTCACGGACCCCGGACAGGCGCAATCGGTGCGCCGAAACCCAAGGGGGCGCCCCCCTATCATTGGGTTCCCCACGCGCACAAACGGAGTGATGTGTCCCTTGCCCACCCGGCAGCCGTCCACGACGAAGAAGAAGCAGGCCAAGTCGAAGCCGTCCACCCGCAAGGCCGCGCCCAAGAAGAAGGCGAAGGCCGTGGAGGTCTCCGCGCCCGAGCCCAGGGCCGCCGCCCCGACGCCCGAACCCAAGCCGCGGAAGGACGACGCGCACGCCAACGGCGAGGCGCCGAAACCGCGTCCGGGTTCGGCCAGCGTTCCGAAGTTCGAGCGCAAGGTTCCCGGCGCGTCGCCCGTGTCGTTCGCCAACGCGCCCAAAGTCGGCGCTCCCGGCTCCCGCCTCGACCCGCTCCGCGTGATCCGGGTCCGCGGCGCCCGCGAGCACAACCTCAAGAACGTCGACGTCGACATCCCGCGCGATCGGCTGGTGGTCATCACCGGGCTGTCCGGCAGCGGCAAGTCGTCGCTGGCGTTCGACACGATCTACGCCGAGGGCCAGCGCAAGTACATGGAGTCGCTCTCCGCGTACGCGCGGCAGTTCCTCGACAGGATGCAGAAGCCCGCGATCGACGACATCGAGGGGCTCCCCCCCACCATCGCGATCGAGCAGCGCACCAGCGGGCACAACCCGCGCTCCACCGTCGCGACCTCGACCGAGATCTACGACTACCTGCGCTTGCTCTTCGCCCGCGTCGGCCGCGCCACCTGCTGGGAGCCGACCGAGACCGGCAAGAACGGCGAGGTCCTCGAACGCTGCGGCAACCCGATCCGCGCGACCAGCGCCTCCCAGATCGTCGACGCCGTCGCCTCGCTGCCGGAAGGGTCGCGGCTGATGCTCATGGCGCCCGTGATCCGCGCCAAGAAGGGCTTCCACCGGGAGATCCTCGAGGGGCTCCAGTCGCAGGGGTTCGTGCGCGCCCGGGTGAACGGCGCAATCGTCGACCTGCGCGAAGCGCTCAAGGAAGCCGGCGAGAACCCGTTGAACCTCGGGCGATACGAGAAGCACACCATCGAGGCGGTCGTCGATCGCGTCGTGGTGAACGCCGAGAGCCGACAGCGCATCGCGGACTCGATCGAGACGTCGCTGCGCGTGGGCGAGGGCGCGGTGATTGTCTCGCGTGAGGAGCGCGACGACAAAGACCAGTCGATGTGGACCGACACGGTCTACTCCGAGAAGCACGCCTGCTCGATCCACCCCCACTGCGCGCTCGAGGAGTTGGAGCCGCGGCTGTTCTCGTTCAACTCGCCCTTCGGCGCCTGCCCCTCGTGCGATGGGCTGGGCACGGTGCTCGAGTTCGACGAAGCGACCGTGCTGCCCGACGACTCGCTGAGTCTCTCGGAGGGCGCGGTCGAGGTGTGGGCCAAGGTCGGCCCGGTGCGCGTGTGGTTCAGCCGTAAACTCAAGAAGTTCTGCAAGGCGTTCGGCGTGTCGTACACCAAGCCGGTGCGCGACCTCGACGCCGACATCCGCCGGATCCTGCTGCACGGGACGAACGCGGCGGACGCGAAGAAGCGCGGCGCGAAGTTCGACGGCGTCATCCCCATCACGACCGACTGGTGGAAGAGCACCGACAGCCCGAACATCAAGGAATGGCTCAGCAAGTTCATGAGCACCTCGCCGTGCGCCGCCTGCCTGGGCGAGCGGCTGAAAGTCGAGGCGCTGAGCGTGTTCATCGCGGGTGAGGAACCGCTGCCCGACGCGGTGATGGCGAAGCGCGCAGCGCAGGGACTGACGCGCGACGAGCAGCGGTTCAACATCGCGGACTTCACCTCGCTCACCATCGAGGACGCGCTGCGGGTGGTCTCGGCGATGACCCTGACCGAGGAGCAGCGCGCCATCGCCGACCCGATCGTGAAGGAGATCCGCAACCGGCTCGGCTTCATGCAGGGCGTCGGGCTGGAATACCTCTCGCTCGACCGCAAGACCGCGACGCTCTCGGGCGGCGAGGCGCAGCGCATCCGGCTGGCGACGCAGGTCGGATCGGGGCTGGTCGGAGCGTGCTACGTGCTCGACGAGCCCACGATCGGCCTGCACCAGCGCGACAACGACCGGCTGAT
>JBQLZI010000020.1:0-18146 GCA_052168195.1 Phycisphaerales bacterium | reverse complement strand
CGCTACACGCCGACGCGGGGCACGCGGCTTGAACTGGGCGTCGAGCAGGTCGGCGCGCTGGGCGGGGAGTACGACTTCACCCGGCTCGAGTTCGAGCACACACTCTGGCTGCCGATCATGGAGGACTACCTCGGTCGGAGGACGGTGCTCTCGTTCCGCACGAAATCCGGCTGGATCCCCCAGCAGGGCGAGGCGCCGACGTACGAGCGGTTCTATCTGGGCGGCCGGAACTTCCGCGGGTTCGAGTTCCGCACGATTTCCCCGCGCAGCGTGCAGCAGAACGGATCGCCCTCCGACGAGCCGGTGGGCGGCGACTTCCTGTTCTTCTTCGGGTTGGAACTCGAGCAGCCCATCTGGCAGAACATCCTGTCGGGCGTGGTGTTCCTCGACACGGGCACCGTGATCAACGACCCCGGCTTCGACGATTACCGCGTCTCTGCGGGCGTGGGCGTGCGGCTGCGCATCCCGGCGCTCTCGAACGCGCCCCTCGCGTTCGACCTCGGTTTCCCGATCAAGAAGGAGGAGACCGACGAGGAGCGGCTCTTCTCGTTCTCGATCGACCTGCCGTTCTGAGGTCGTTTCCGGGGCCGGAGGATCTCCGCGGCGTTCCGCGCTCCCGGGCCCTCCGGGGCGCCCCCGGGCAGACCCGAGTCGGTATGATTCGTGAAGAGTCAGCGGGCGCGATTCACGCGCCGCGGGCCCGCGGGCGTTTCGCCGGGCCCGATCCGCTCCACGATCCCGAGTGCCAAGCATGATCGCATCGTTCCGACGCCGCTCGTTCTGGCCCCTGGCCGCGTGCCTCGCCTGTGTTGTGCTGACCGCGTTCGCGTTCCGCGCGGGGGCGAGCGCCATGCAATCGGCCAAGCCGATCTCGCTGGGCGTGATCAATATCGAGAAGGTCATCAACAGTCTCGACGAACTCGACGACCAGCAGGGACGCCTCGACTCGCTCGTCACCTCGCGTCGCAAGACCGTGGACGAGATGTCCAAGCAACTCGAGAAACTCCAGGGCGAACTCGAACTGATCCCCGAGGGCAACCCCCAGCGCATCGCCAAGGGCCGCGAGATCCAGGAACTCTCGATCAAGCTGCGCCTCGAGAGCGAGGTCGCGGTGGCGATCATCGACGCGCAGAAGGGCGAGATCTACGCGGAACTGTTCCGCAAGATCTCGGACGCGAGCAAGCGCTTCGCGGAGCGCAACGGCTACGACATGGTGCTGAGCAGCGACGCGATCGCGCAGACGCCCCAGCAGGGGACCGAGGCGCAGATCAAGTCGTTCATCGTGTCCCGGCGCGTGATCTTCGCGTCGCCCGGCATCGACGTGACCGATCAACTCATCACGATGATGAACAACGAGTACAAGGCCGGCGCGAACGGCGCCAAGGGTCCCTGAGACGCCACACGCCATGCCCGGACAGGCCCACACCTCGATCGGTGAACCCCACGCCGGCGCGCGCTCCAACGGGCACGCGCGCGGCTGGACCACCGGACAACTCGCCGAACTCCTCGGCGCCGAACTGGTCGGCCCTGGGACGCTGCGCATCGACCGCCTCGACGCGATCGATCACGCCGACGCGCGGAGCGTGACCTTCGTGCGCGACGCGAAGCGCGCGGCGCAGTGGGCGGCCTCCAAGGCGACCGCGGCGATCGTCACGCGCGGCGTGGAGGTCGAACCGGGCGAGGGCCGGGCGCTGCTGGTGGTGGACGACGCGGACCGCGCGACCATCGCGGTGCTCGAATCCCTGACTCCCGCGACGCACACGCCGCAAGCCGGCGTGCACGCGAGCGCGAGCATCGATCCCTCCGCGACCGTTGATCCCTCCGCGAGCGTGGGCGCGTTCGTCGTCGTGGGGCCGCGCACCGTCGTCGAAGCGGGCGCGGTGCTGCACGCGGGCGTGACGCTCGGCGCGTCGGTGCGCGTGGGCGAGGGCTGCGAACTCCGCGCGGGCGTGGTGGTCGAAGACCGCTGCACCCTGGGCAAGCGGGTGCGCCTGCACGCGAACGTCGTGGTCGGCGCCGACGGCTTCGGCTACCGCCCGAGCGCGGACGGCAAGTCGCTCGTGAAGATCCCGCACGCGGGCAACGTTGAGATCCACGACGACGTCGAGGTCGGCGCGAACACCACCATCGATCGCGGCAAGTTCGGCCCGACCGTCGTCGGCGCGGGCGCGAAGGTCGACAACCTCGTGCAGATCGGCCACAACTGCCGGATCGGGCGCTCGGTGATCATCTGCGGCGCCGCGGCCCTGGCCGGCTCGGTCACGGTGGGTGACGGCGCGATCCTGGGCGGCGGAACGGGCATCGCGGACAACCTGACCATCGGCGCCGGGGCGCGCGTCGGCGCCCGCTCGGGCGTGATGGACGACATCCCCGCGGGCGAGACCTGGGCGGGCTACCCGGCACGGCCCATCGGCGACACCATGCGGATCGTCGCCGCAACCTCGAAACTTCCGGAACTCCTCCGTCAGGTCAAGCGACTTGCGCGCGAATCGCGCGAAGAATGACCAGACGATGCCCGCGTCGACCAGCACTGCCATCCGGACCAGCCAGCGAACCCTCGCACGCGACGCCCGCGTGGAGGGAATCGGTCTGTTCACGGCCAAGCCCGCGGTCGCGACCATCAAACCCGCCGACCCCGATTCGGGGATCGTCTTCCGCCGAACCGACCTCCCCGGCCACCCCAGCGTGCCGGCGCGGATCGAGAACGTCGTCGAACGCCCCCGCCGCACGGCGCTGCGGGCGTCGGGCGCCCCGGCCGACTCGTCCGAGGCCCTCATCGAGACGGTGGAGCACGTGCTCTCGGCGCTCGCCGGGCTGGGCGTCGACAACGCCCTGATCGACCTCGACGGCCCGGAACTGCCCATCGGCGACGGCTCGGCCAAACCGTTCGTCGACGCGATTCAGGAGGCCGGGCTGGTCGAGCAGGACACCCCGCGCAGGCCGCTGGTGATCACCGAACCGGTCACGGTCAGGGCGCCGGCGGGCCCGGACGGGGCGGAATCCGTCCTCGTGGCCCTGCCGACGGGCGGATCGACCCTCGAGGTGCTCTACGACCTCGATTACGGCGAGGGAACGCCCATCGGGCGGCAGGTGGCGGCATTCACGCTGGCCGTGGGCGCCGAGAAGGCCGCCGCGTCGGCCGATCCCGCCCATCCGGGGGGGCACACGGGGGCCCATCCCGGGGTGCTGAAGAACGGCGCCATCTCGTCGAGTTCCTACGCCCGGACGATCGCCCCTGCGCGGACCTTCGCGATGCTCGCCGAGGCCGAGGCGATGCGCGCCAAGGGGCTGTTCACCCACCTCAAGCCCGCCGACATGCTCGTGCTGGGCCCCGCGGGCCCGGTCGACAACACCCTCCGCTACCCCGACGAGCCGGTCCGCCACAAGGTGCTGGACCTCTTGGGCGACCTCTACCTCGCGGGACGGCCGATCGTCGGGCGGATCATCGCGAGCCGCTCCGGGCACGCCCTGAACCAGCAACTGGTCCGGGCCCTCATCGAGCAGGCCCGCAAGCAGGAGGGGGGCCTCCGCCGCGGCGACAAGTCCACCCTGGCAGGACCCGAACGGGCGCCCGCCTTCGACAGCAGGCGTATCCTTGCTCTCCTGCCTCACCGGTACCCGATGGTATTGGTGGACAGGGTGATCGAACTCGACGGCGACCGCCGGGCCGTCGGCATCAAGAACGTCACCATCAACGAACCGTTCTTCCAGGGACACTACCCCGGCGAGCCGATCATGCCTGGTGTCCTCATCGTCGAAGCGATGAGCCAACTCGCCGGGCTGATGCTGAGCCAGAAACTCGAGCGCACGGGTAAGATCGCCGTGCTCCTGAGCATGGACCGCGTGAAACTTCGCCGGCCGGTCGTCCCCGGCGACCAGTTGGTGATGGAGACGGAAGCAGTGAAGGCAACGGAGCGCTTCGGCGACGTGCAATGCATAGCCCGCGTGGACGGGCGCACGGTGGCCGAGGCCCGCGTGAAGTTCATGATGGTCGACGCGGAGCCCTCCCGATGAGCCGACACGCCGCCACCGCCCACGCCGAGCAGGCCGAGCGCTCCCTGCGCCTCGACCGCACCGAGCCCGACGAGGCGCCCGCGGTCCCGACGCGCGAGGTCAAGCCCCTCCCCGTCGAACTCTCCTCCGCCGACCCCGAAGTCCACCCGACCGCCGTCGTCGATGAGACCGCCCGCCTCGAGCCGGGCGTGAAGATCGGCGCCTACGCCCTCGTCGGCCCGCGCTGCGTCGTCGGCCGCGGCACCGTGATCCACCACCACGCCGTCGTCGAGCAGGACACCACCCTCGGCGCCGGCAACCAGGTCTTCCCCTTCGCCGTCCTCGGGACCGACCCGCAGGACCTCAAGCACAAGGGCGAGCGCACCGGGCTGGTCATCGGCGACTTCAACCACTTCCGCGAGCACGCCACCGTGCACCGCGGCACCGCCGTCGGCGGCGGGATCACCCGCGTCGGCTCGCGCTGCCTCATCATGGTCGGCGCGCACATCGCCCACGACTGCCTCATCGACGACGAGGCCATCCTCGCCAACCAGGTCATGCTGGGCGGGCACGCGCACATCGCCACCGGCGCGACGATCGCCGGCGGCGCGGGCATCCACCACTTCGCCACCGTCGGCAAGTACGCCTTCGTCGGCGGGCTGGCGCGCATCGCCAAAGACGTCCCCCCCTTCGTTGTCGTCGAGGGCAGCCCCGCCGAGCCGCGCAAGATCAACACCGTCGCGCTCTCGCGCCGCGGGTTCTCCGAGGGCGAGATCGACGCGCTCAAGTGCGCGTTCAAGACGCTGTTCCGCGACCACGACGCGCCGATGAGCGTGCTCGTCCGCCGCCTGCTCGACGACGCCGACCAGCCCGCCTGCGTCCGCGAACTCTGCGATTCGCTCGACCGCGTCCGGCTCGGCGTGCACGGCCGCTGGCGCGAGTCGCTCCGCGACACCCACGCCGCCCCGCGGCGCTGAGCGCAATCACCAAGAAAGATATTGACAACGCCCCCCCCCTCGGGTAGGTTGAACTCCGAAGGGGATCCGCCATGAGAACCGCCGCAATGGTTCGAAAGGCATCTCGGGGCGTTCGAGTCATCATCCGAATCGCGATCGGCGCGCTGTTCGTGTACGCCGGATGGGTGAAACTGCGTCAACCCCAGCCCGCGGCGGAGTTTCTGGAAAGTGTGCTCTACGCCGACCTGACGTGGGCCGTTCCTCTGATCGCGCTCGCCGAGATGACGCTGGGGCTCTGGCTGCTCACCGGCGTGCGCAGCGACCGTGCGGCCACCGCAGCGTTCGCCATGTTCATCAGTTTCGGTGTGCTGCACGGATTCGCAAATGTCGGCGCGGAGCCTGTGTCGTCTTGTGGGTGTCTCGGGGATGCAGCGGTTGCTGCCAACTGGTCTTCAACGCATTGGATTCTACTGAATGTCTTGCTCGCGACATCCGCGGGTGCGGTCGCTCTGGCGTCACGGAAAACGGGCGAGCAACCCGATCATTGTTTGGAGAAGCCATGAATCACAGAAGAGATTTCAATGGCAGGCTCGGGGTGTCCATCATCGAGCTCATGGTGCTCGCAGCCATTCTGGCGATTCTTCTGAGCGTGCTGATCCCGATGATCCGTTCGGTCCGAATCCGTCAGCACGATTTGGTCGACGTCATGAACGCCGGGATGACCCTGAAAGACTTCCGAGTCTGGTCACAGGACCGAGATGGGGTCATGCCCAATGCGGGGCACTACGACGACCCGATAGTTCCTGAGTATTACGAGCAAGGCTCGAATCCTGTAGGGCATTACATCATTCAAGTTCAAGACTGGGTCGACCTTCTCTGCTTTTCGGGCTTCGAGCCATCGAAGCACTGGCACACCACGCGCGGCCCCGATGACGCGGGCGGACAGATCGATCTGGCCGCCTCCGATGACCCGCAGTGGCTGTACTCCAACCCGTCACGATTCCTACTGAGTTCGACGCTGCGGTTCGCCCCCGACATCTGGACGCCCGGTCGAACGACGCGCATCTCGTGGGAAGAACTGCAGTCGTATTTCCGCAACGTGCGGTGGGAATCGGTCAGATTCCCGTCCTCGAAAGGCATGCTTGTCAACCGCAGCCGGAAGTACGGCTCGGATCGGTGGCATGTCGGGTTCGTCGATGGTTCTGCCAGAATGATTCGCTCCGCCGAAGCGATGCCCGGGGTGCCCTACCCGTGGGGCGGCGGCGGTGATCCGGGGCCGGCGATCCTGGCCACAGAATACGGGTATCTCGGACGTGATCTCTGAGTCCATGTCCTTCCAAGGAGGTTGTGATGCTACGCAACAGCATACTTACGACGGTGATGATCGGGGGAGGCGCGATTCTGGCTGCCTTTACGAGCACAGGCGAGCGCGGCGGGTTACCCTCGAACTGCACGTGCAATACCTCGAACAATAATGTTGTGGTCAGTAACGTGTCGCTCGGGCCTTGCGGGGGAGCCGGGGGTATCGTCGTCGATGAGGAGTGGGAGGCTCCGATCGAAGTCTGTATGCCGATCGTCAAGGTCAACTGCAGCAAATGCTGTCCGACGAACAAAGAGGCGTACTTCGCATGCACGAGTACTTGGTTGTCAGACTGCATTGAAAATGTAGACTGTAGAGCTAGGTGCTGCGACGGTAACGGCGCTGTCTTGGATTCTTCTCCGTCGCCGTTTTGTCCCGAGCGACGCAACGAGTTCATACGGTGCAACAACCCTATGCCCTGAGATTGACAGAGTGCGAGTATGCTATGGTACGGACGCGCAACGCTGATGCGTGAGGCTGCAGGTGGCGCGCGGTGTGGAATATCGCTTTCCGAACTGCTCGTTGTTGCGGCGATGCTGGTGTTGCTGCTCGGGCTCGCCGTGCCGCTGTTCCGCGGCATGCGCGTCCGGCACGACGACCTGCAGAACCTCACCAACCTCGGCGCATCGGCGAAAGACTTCGCGATCTACGCCGCCGACCATGACGGACGCTCGGTGAACGCCGGGCTTCCCGAGCAGGCCGCGGGGAACCCGTGGTACGAGGAGATGGGGCCGGGAATCGACCCGATCTGGCAGTACCGGAATCATCACAGCGGCTGGCCTGCCGCCCTGTACTACAGCGGCTATGCGCCAGCGCAGCACTGGCAGGCCACAATTGCGCCGGGCGGCACGGAGTCATGGGAGGATCTGGAGGGCTTCACCCCGTTCGTTCGGTACGTGCAGCCGGGAACCCTCTACCGCTACCCGGACCCGATGTGGACCGAGGCGTTCATCTGGACCAACCCCGGGTCGGGGCAGATGACCGTCGCGGAGTATTCCTCGTTCTACAAGCGTGTCCGGCTGGACGAGGTCGACGCCCCGGCCCGCAAGGGACTCCTCGTGTACGAGGAGAGTCTGAACGACGACCAGACCCTTGTCTCCGTCGCGTTCGTCGACGGGCACGCCAAACGCCACCGGTGGTTCGAAGGCGCGCCGACGGGTGTTCGCCCGCTCTCGAACAGCCAGACGCCGGGCAAGCCGGTGTACGCGACCCTTCACGGACACGAAGGGATCGACTTCTAAGCGGCGCACGGCCGGTTTCGTTGCGGGCGGACGAACGCATACCCTCCTCCGTGCCGCTGCTTTCCTGCACCAACATCAAGAAGAACTACGGGACCCGGGTCATCCTCGGCGGGGTGTCGCTTTCGCTTGAAGCCGGCGAGCGCATCGGCCTCGTCGGGCGCAACGGGCAGGGCAAGTCCACGCTGCTGCGCATCCTCGGGGGCGTCGACAAGGCCGACGAGGGCGAGACCGCGCTCGCGAAGGGCCGCCGCGCGGGGTACCTGCACCAGGACCCGAACCTCGACCCCGAGGAGACGCTCCGCGGCGCCGCCGAATCCGCGTTCGCGGAACTCCACGACCTGCACAACCGGCTCAACGGCGTATTCGACCGCATGGGCTCGGCCGAGCCCGGGGAACTGGACCGGCTGCTCAAGCAGCAGGCCGACCTCGAGAAGCGCATCGAGGCGCTGGGCGGCTACGCGATCGACCACAAGATCGACGCCGCGCTCCACGGCGTCGGGTTCGAGGACGCGCAGTTCCCCATCAAGGTCGGGAAACTCTCGGGCGGGCAGAAGGGGCGCCTGTCGCTCGCGAAACTGCTGCTGGAAGAGCCGGACATCCTGCTGCTCGACGAGCCGACGAACCACCTCGACATCCGCGCGCGGCTGTGGCTCGAGGACTTCCTGCGCAACCAGTTCAAGGGCGCGGTGATCCTCGTCAGCCACGACCGTCGCCTGCTCGACCACGTCGTCACGCGCATCGTGGAGGTCGAGCACGGGCGGCTCATCGACTACCCCGGCAACTACGCGAAGTTCCGCGAACTCCGCGCGTACCGGCGGATGACCCAACTCCGCGAGTACGAGAAGCAGCAGACGCGCTTCAAGCAGGAAGAGGAGTTCATCCGCAAGTACAAGGCGGGTCAGCGCGCCAAGCAGGCGCAGGGGCGTCTGTCGCGGCTCGAACGCGAGAAGGAGGGCGCGCTCGAGCGCCCGATGGAGATGGGCGAACTGCGCCTCTCGCTGCCCCCGGCGCCGCGGACGGGCGACATGGTGGTGTCGGTGCGCGGGCTCTCGAAGCGGTACACCGCCGACGACGGCACGGAGAAGGTGCTGTTCGACGGGCTCGACGCGACGATCTCGCGCGGCGAGCGCTGGGCGATCCTCGGCCCCAACGGCGCCGGCAAGACCACGCTCGTGCGCGCGATGCTCGGCGAGATCAAGCCCGACGCGGGCGCTGTGCGCCTCGGGACCAACCTTCAGCCCGGGTACTTCAAGCAGGAGCACGGTCACCTGCCGCTGGACGTGGGCGTGTACCGCTATCTCCAGAAGGTGGTGCGCGAGGAGAACCCGGGCACGGAACTCAGCGAGCAGGCCGCGCGCGACATCGCCGGGGCCTTTCTTTTCTCCGGGGGCCAGCAGGAGCGTCCGCTCGGGGAACTCTCGGGCGGCGAGCGCGCCCGCGCGGTGCTCGCGGGGCTGCTGGTGAGCGCCAAGAACCTGCTCGTGCTCGACGAACCGACGAACCACCTCGACATCCCCAGCGCCGAGCGCCTGGAGGAAACGCTCTCCGCTGAAGGGGGCTACGAGGGGACGCTGATCCTGATCTCCCACGACCGCGCGCTCATCGACGCGACGTGCGATCACCTGATCGTGCTCGACGGCAAGGGCGGCGCCGAGGTGTTCGCGGGCAACTACACCGAGTGGCAGCGCAAGCAGGACGAGAAAGCCCGCGCGGCGCAGTCCGAGCGCGACGCGCTGCAGGCGGAGCGCGACCGGCAGGACCGCGCCCGCCGGGCCGCGGAGGACGCGAAGGCGAAGCAGCGGCGCGCAACGTCGGCGCCGTCGAACGGCGACGCGGCGTGGGTGATGCTCAAGGGGCGCAAGTGCCGCGTCGACCGCATCACGGTCGAGGAGATCGAGGCGCTGATCGAGCAGCACGAGACGCGGATCCGCGCGATCGACGGCGAACTGGGCGACCCCGAGGTGTGGAAGGACTCCGGGAAGTCCGCGGCGCTGACGGCGGAGCGCGACGAACTGACCGCCGCGCTCGAGCCGCTCGAGATGGAATGGGGCCGCCGCGCGGAGATGTGATCAGATCGGCTTGCCGAGCCGCTCCCGTTTGTCCCGCGCGAAGTCCATGTGGTGGTCGAGGTGCCACACGTACAACTCGACGAGTTTGCCGAGCGTGACCAGCCCGTTCTCGTTGTGGACGCCCTCGCGTGCGAACGCCTCGTCGGGCAGGGCGCGGAGCAGTTGCGCCGTGAGCCGCCGCGTTGATTCGAACACGTCGCAGACCAGGTGCAGGTCGAGCGAGTCGTAGGGCAGGGTGGCTATGTACGCGTTCTCGTCGTAGCCGATGAGCAGCGGCTTGTGCATTCCCGCGATGCGGCGCATGCGGTCGTGTACCACGAGGTCGCTGTCGAGCACGTGGATGACCAGTTCGCGAAGACTCCACGCGCCGGGGCCGGGCTTGGCGCGGAGTTCGTCTTCGGTGAGCCCGGCGATGATGGTGCGCAGCGCGGGGCCGCCCCGCTCGAAGCGGTCGATCAGCGTTCTGTCCATGGATTCAGCGTACGTCGGCGGGGCGTGCGCGGTTCAGGGCTGCGCCGCGGCGCCGGCGGCGGCGGCCACGCCGAAGACGAGCACCAGCACCACCCAGATCGCGAGGCCCAGCAGGGTGAGCGCGACGCTGACGATCCCGAGGATCTTGCCGGCGAGGGTCATGCCCCGTCCTTCCGGGTCCATCACCCCGGCTTCCATGTCTTTCAGGTCGGAGTGCCCCAGCACCCACGCGACGATGCCGAGCGGGAAGCAGGACATCACCAGACTGAGGATCCCCAGGACGAGGATGAGCACGCCCCGGTGGGGGCGCATCGAGCCGACGTGTTGCTGGTCCATGCGCGGGCCTCCGCTTGGCCCGCGCGTTGCGGGCGGACCGGCAACCTACCGGCCTGCGAACATGAACGCAAGACGTTGTCGGGTCAGCGGGCGGAAGCGAGCAGGTCCTTCACGGCGGCGAGGACTTCCTCGGCGTGGGTGTCGACCTTCACCTTGTCCCAGCGCTGCGCCACCTTGCCGTCCGGACCGATGAGGTACGTCACGCGTGCGGCGCCCATGTACTTCTTGCCGTACATGCTTTTTTCCTGCCACACGCCGTACTTCTCGCACACCGGGGGCACGCCGTCGTCGCCGGGCGTGTCGGCGAGGATCGGGAAGTTCAGCCCGAGCTTGGCGGCGAACTTCTCCTTGCTCTTCACGTCCTGCGGCGAGACGCCGAGGACGATCGCGCCGGCCTTCTCGTACCGTTTCTTCTCGTCGCGGAAGCCGCAGGCCTCCTTGGTGCAGCCCGACGTGTCGTCCTTGGGATAGAAGTAGAGGACGACGGGCTTGCCCGCGTACTGCGAGAGGCGGTGCTTGGTCCCGTCCTGATCGGGGAGCGTGAACGCGGGGGCTTTCTTTCCGATGTCAACAAGCGGCATGGTGCGCTTCCATTCCGTGGGGGCGTAGGTCATGGCGAGGGGGGCGATCATGCGCGGCCTCGACGCGAAAGAGGGCGGCCGACGCTCTGCCTGCGAGCGACCGGCGCGGGCGTCACAGCGATGACTTCGCCACCCGCGCGGTCGTGTATGCACCCCGCGCGGATTTCGTGCCGGTCTCAGCCCAGCCATCGCGCGGCGCCGAGGAGCAGCGCGGCCGCGAGGAGGACGGCCGCCGCCGCCTGCAGGAGCATGACGGACAGGTCGGTCGACAATCGAACCCGCGGCGAACGCCGGGATTGCGCCGGCTGGTCGGCGGGAGGCTCCGCGTCGGCGACGGCGATCTCGCCGCGTCTGGCGCGGTCCTGGACGACGGCGATGATGAGGTGGGCGTCGAAGTCGCGCACCCCGAGGATCCGGGCGATGCGGAGGGCGCGGGCCCGGCGTTCGTGCGTCAGGACAGCGGCCCGGCCGCCCTGCAGCATGTCGGCGACGCGCATCGTGAGGATCTCGCGGGCCTGGCTGGGCTCGAGCGAGGACGCCCGGCGGTTCTCACGGACGATCTCTCGGGCGGCGGCCTTCACCCGTCGCGCGGGCGGCGGGGGGGCGACCTCGACGGGCGCCTCGTGCAGGCCGCGCTCGTCCGATGCCGGCGCGCCGGGATACCCCGGTGGATACACCAGTCTGAGCACGGGCCGGAGTGGCGGGGTCGCGGCGGTCATCGGCTGGTGGTTCTACGCGAACGGCGAGCCACGGGAAACCGGACATCGGGCGAATCGCGCGGAAAGGCCTCTGGGAAGTCCGCAACGCGGTCCGCGACGCGACCCCGTGAGTCGCGGTATCGTCGGGAGAGACGATCCGCCGGGAGATTGCGCCGCGCCGGGCCTGTGCGTCGGGCCCACGGAAGTTCCGGTTCGAGGCGACTTTCGAGAACTTTTCCCCGCGGATCGACGAAAGGATGGCTGTTGACCAGCACAGGGACAGATCACGCTCTCCCCGCGGACGCCACCGGCGGCGACGACCTGCGCTCCCCCAAGAGCGCGCGGGCGGCCCTCGACGCGCTGGACACGCTCGCACGCTCGGGCGGGGTGCCGGGGTTCGAACGCACCTCGCCAACGTCGGGCGTGTCGCGCCTGTTCGGCCAGCCGTTCGATCGTGAACTGCTCGTCGACGCGTCGGACGCGGCGCACGGCAGCGTGGTCCGGCTGCGTACGCGCCTCAAGCGCAAGACGCCGATCATCTTCGCGGTCATCGCAGTGCTCACGGTGTGGCCGGGCGTGTGGCTGACCGATTCGCTGATCCAGACATACTTCCCGGGCGCGGCGAATTGGGTCGTGCAGACGTGGATGTGGTACCTGCCCCTCGCGATCCTGCCGCTGCCGTTCGCGGCGCGGTCGATGTGGCGCAAGAGCCAGGCGGCCGCGGCCGAGCACTACGCGGAGATCCGCGAACGCATCGCCAAGGCAGTGGGCGCGTCGATGGACGCGAGCGCCGCGGGCGGGCGCACGGCGGAGGGGGCTTCGGCCGAGTCCCGCGACCGGCAGACGCTCAGCGCTTCGGCTTGAGGATGCCGACCGTGCGGGGCGCGAACGGGTAGGCCTTCCAGACTTCGCGGAGATCGTCGAGCGTGACGCCGTGGATCCGTTCGAGTTCGTCCTCGAGCGCGACGTGCTCGCGCAGGTAGGTCCAGCGGCGGCCGATGCGCTGCATGCGTCCGCCGGGCCGTTCGCCGGCGAGCGTGACGCCGGTGGCGATCTTGTTGCGCAGTTTGTCGAGATCGTGCTGCGAGAGCGATTCGACGAGCCCGGCGATCTCCTTGTCGATGGTCGCGCGCACCTCGTCGAGGCGCTCGGGGTCGCAGGACGCGTAGACGAAGTAGTCGCCGCATCCGTCGTGGGCGTCGTACGCGGCGGTCGCTTCCTCCGCGAGGCCCGGGTCGACGAGCGCCCAGTGCAGCCGGCTGTTGTCGGCGCCGCCGAGCACCTCGGTGAGGATGGAGGCGGCGTAGCGTCGGTCGTCGCCGAACGCGGGCGCGGGCGCGAGCATAAGGAAGTACGCGCGGGTGATCTTGGGGTCTTCGATCGCGACCTCGCGCAGGTCGGCCTTGGGTTCGGCGTTGTCGCGCGTGGGCCGGGTGGTCTGCCAGTCGCCGCAGAGCGTCTCGATCTGCTTCACGACCTTGTCGAAGTCGAGTTTCCCCGCGAGGGCGACGACGGTGTTGTCCGCGGAATAGCGCTGGGTGAAGTACTCGCGCATCTGGTCGGCGCGCATCGCCTTGATGGTGTCGTCGGTCCCCAGCACGCGGTGGCCCAGGGCGTGCCCGTGGTAGCGCTGCTCGGCGACCTGCTCGTAGAGAACCCAGAAAGGGTTGTCGCGGTACATGGCGATCTCTTCGAGGATGACGCCTTTCTCGGCGTCGAAGTCCGCGTCGCGCAGCGCGGGGCGGAGGATGTCGCCGAGGATGTCCGTCGCTTCGGCGAGCCGCTCGGGGAGGGTCTGCGCGTGGAAGCAGGTCATCTCGGTGGAGGTGTAGGCGTTGTACTGGGCGCCGATCTCGTCGAACTCGCGGTTCACGTCGTCGGCGGAGCGCCGCGCGGTGCCCTTGAACATCATGTGTTCGAGAAAGTGGGAAACGCCCATCAGGCCGGGCGCCTCGTCGCGGGCGCCGGCGCGGACGAAGAAGCCCACGGCGGACGAATGGGCGTGGGGAACGACTTCCCCGATGACGGTGAGCCCGTTGGGCAGGACGGCTTTCTCGAACGTGACGCTCATGCCCGGAGTCTATCGGTCGTCGGCGGCGGCGTCGGGAGGCGGTGAGAGACGCGGAGAATCGCTCCTTTCGGACCTTTATGGAACACTTATCCCCGGGGATTGTTTGCGCCGATGGCATCGGGTAAGGTTCTCTGCCTGCCCGGGCGACCCGCCGCAGGAGGCGGCGGCTCTCGCGGCAGCGGAGTTCGGTATGTCCTCGCGGCCCACACGAGCCCGACGCGCACGCCAATCGGCGAACCACGCCGAGAGCGGTCACGCTCCCTCCCCGGAGGGGGGCAGACGGATCGACATCGACGACGCGCCCCGGAACGGCTCGCTCGAACTCGCGCCCCAACTCGGCGGCGGGCTCGACGCGAAGGTGCTGGTCCTCAACCGGTTCTACATGGCGATCCGCGTGATCTCCGCCAAGCGGGCGTTCGCGATGCTGGCGCGCGACGCGGCGGAGGTCATCCACGTCGACGACGGGAAGCACCACGCGTACTCGTTCTCGTCGTGGGCGGAGATCAGCGAGATCCAGCGCACCATCGAGCCCCACAAGCACGACTGGGTGCGCACCGTGCACTTCGAGATCGCCGTACCCAAGGTCATCCGCCTGCTGGGCTACGACCGGCTCCCCGCGCAGTCGGTGAAACTCAACCGCCGCAACCTGTTCGCGCGCGACCGCAACCGCTGCCAGTACTGCGGCGGGTCGTTCCCGACGAGCGAACTCTCGATCGACCACGTCACCCCGCGCACCCAGGGCGGGCTGGACACGTGGGAGAACCTCGTGTGCGCCTGCGTGCGGTGCAACGCGAAGAAGGGCGGGCGCACGCCCGAGCAGGCCCGGATGAAACTGATCGCCAAACCGGTGAAGCCCAAGCGCAACCCGGCGATCGTGGTCCGTCTCGGCCAGCAGAAGTACGAGTCGTGGCGCGCGTTCCTCAACGAGGCGTACTGGTCCGTGGAACTCGGATAACTCCGCGGCGGACGGGGCTTTCGCGGCGCCGGATCCGTATACTCGCGTTGCATGGCCAACAGCCTGCCCAGTGTGCACTCGCTCGGTTCCGGGCTGTCGGAGCATCTCGACGCTGTCGCCGCCGCCGAGATCGCCTGCGATCGCGTGCGCACCGCGCTGGGCGACGGGCCGGATCCTGATTTGGTCTTCGTGTTCGCGAGCAAGCACCACGCGCAACTCATGGGCGCGATCGGCGACGTCGTGCACCGCAGACTCTCGCCGGGCGCGATCCTCGCGTCGTCCGCCGAGGCCGTGATCGGCGGCTCGATCGAACTCGAGGGCAAGCCGGGCGTGAGCGTGCTCGCGGCGCGGCTCCCGGGCGCGACCATCAAGACGTTCACGAGCGAGGACTTCCCCACGCTCACCGACGAGTACGACCCGGGCATCGGCGACGAGTTCGCGACCACGCTGGGCGTCGACGAGTCGCTCCGCGCGATGTTCCTGTTCGCCGACCCGTTCAGCGTGCCGATGGTCCGCCTGCTCCCCGCGCTCTCGACGATGTGCTCGGACACGCTGGGCATGCGCCGCGCGCCGATCATCGGGGGGCTGGCGAGCGCGGGCGACGCGCCCGGCGCAAACGGGCTGGTCATCAACAAACGCCTGTCGCGCACCGGCGCGATCGGCTGCACGATCAGCGGCGACGTCGGCGTGGACTTCATCGTCTCGCAGGGCTGCCGCCCCGTCGGCCAGCCCTGGGTCGTCACGGAGGCGAAGCGCAACATCGTGTTCCGCCTCGGCGGGCGCAAGGCGCTGGAAGTGATCCACGAGACCATCGAGTCGCTCGAGCCCGAAGACCGGCAACTGCTGGAACGCGGGCTGTTCATCGGGCGCGTGGTGAACGAGTACAAGCCCCGATTCGGGCGCGGGGACTTCCTCATCCGCAACGTGATGGGTGTGGAGCAGGAGCAGGGCGCCATCGCCGTCGCGGACATGCTCCGCGTCGGGCAGACGGTGCAGTTCCACGTGCGCGACGCGCGCACGGCCAGCGAGGATCTGCAACTGCTCCTGAGCGCGCAGCACCTGCACGGGCCGGCGCTGGGATCGCTGCTGATCTCGTGCAACGGGCGGGGCACGCGGCTGTTCCCGGGCACGCACCACGACGCGCGGGCGGTGAACGCCGCGATCCACACGGCGGACGGGCAGCCAGCGCCCCTCGCGGGCTTTTTCGCGGGCGGGGAGATCGGCCCGGTGGGGGACCAGGTCTTCCTGCACGGGCACACTGCGAGCGTGGCGGTGTTCCGCCCCCGACCGTCGCTCGAACTCGACGATTGAGCGTTCCCTCGGCTGCACCGGACGGGCCGGGGTGGTCGATACACAGGGGTATGGGTTCTCTCCCGCGCTGTCTCCGTGCGCCGACGCTGCTGGCCATGGCCGCGCTCGCTGGCCACGCGCCCGCGCAGCCGGAGATCCCCACGGAGGTGGCGCAGCGCGTAGTGCACGCGTTCGACTTCGAGGAGCAGGAATTCAACGCGGAGGACGTGCCCCAGTACTGGATCCGCGCCCAGAACGCGCCGCCTTCGCGGATGCGTCCCGGCTTTCCGCCGTGGAACAAGGCCGGGTTCGACCAGACGAAGGCGACGAGCGGGGAATACTCGGTCCGGGCGCCGATCGACGGCGGCAGCGTATCGCTGCGGCTTGCGCCGGGCGTGATCGCGGCGATCCCCGGCGCGGACTATGTGGTCAGCGGGCGGATCATCACCACCGGGCTCTCGCGCGCCGGCGCCCGTCTCGTCGCGCGTTTCCTCGACGAGCGGCTGAACCCGATCGACGGCGCGGAGGTCGCGTCGGAGGTCGTGCGCACCGATCAAGAATGGGTCGAGGTGCGCAGCGAACTCCGCGGCGTGCACGAGGACGCGGCGTGGATCCAGATCGATCTGGAGGTGCTCCAGCCGCAGGAACTCGAGATCGCCCGGCGGCGCGAACTCGGCCACGAAGAGCCGGACCCCGACGACCCGGTGTATTCCAATCGCGTGTGGCTGGAGGAGGTCACCGGCGCGGCGTGGTTCGACGACGTGATCGTCTACCAGTTGCCGCGCGTGGAACTCGGGACCGAATCGCCCGCGAACGTGGTGGTCGCGCCCGACACGCCGAGCGTTGTCGCGCGGATCCGCGACCTGACGAATGAGTCGCTCAACGCCGACCTGAAGGTCTATGACCTTGACGGGCGGCTGATCGCGTCGATGCGCGACACCCTCCCGCCCGGGGGCATGACGGTGCGCTGGACGCCCGAGTTGCCGGGCTACGGGTGGAACCGCGCGGTGCTCGAGTTGCGGTCGCCCGAGGGCGCCCTGGTGGCGCGGTCGTCGTCTGATTTCCTGTGGACGCCGCCGGTGCTGCCCGGACGGGCGGCGGAGTCGCGCCGGTTCACGCTGATCGCGGAGGACATCCCGCGTGAGCAGTTCGAGACCGCGCCCGAGTTGATGCGCCGCATCGGTGTGGGGTCGGCGAACCTCGCGGTGCTCGATCGCTCGATCACGTCGACGGAGGTCCGCTCGTTCGCGCGCCGCATCGATCCCGTGGTGCAGGCGCTGCTTGACCGGGGGATCGACCTGACGTTCACGGTGACGGGTGTGCCGGACGAACTCGCGGAGATCCTGCAGATCGACGTGCGCGAGCCGATGGAGTTGCTGGGGTGGGTGACGCCTTTCGGCGCGATCCCCCCGTGGACGCTGTACCTCAACGCGATCCTCGATCGGTTCGGGCAGCGCGTGGCGCGATGGCAGGTGGGCCGGACGGGCGAGGCCAACCCGTTCTGGCGCCCGCACCTGGGCAACGAACTCGACACGGTGAAGAAGGAACTCTCGCGCCTGGTGCCGAGCGTAGAGGTCGCGGTGCCGTGGCGCGCGGAGCAGGCAATCGACGACCGCATCGCGGGCAAGGGCGCGATCACGGTGACGCTGCCGGTGTCGATCCCGCTGGACGCGATCGGGCAGTACATCGCGTACTGGGGGGCGCGGGTCGAGTCGACCGTGGTGATCGAGACGCCCGATCAGTCGGTGTACGGACGGCGGGCGGCGGTCATCGAACTGGTGAAGCGGGCCGCGGCGGCGTGGCGCGCCGACGCGCAGCGCATCGGCATCGAAGCGGACTGGAGCCCGAACGAGCGGTACGGGTCGCCCGCGCCGGACTGCACACTCGCGGTGTGGCGCCAGCTCGTCGAGCGCCTGGGCGGGCGGCGCATCGTGGCCGAACTCCCGGTGGGCGAGGGCATGACCGCGCTGATCCTCCGGTCCGACATCGCGGGAAGCAGGCAGGGCGCGCTGCTGGCGTGGAACGACTCGGCGCCGCCCGAGCGCGCCATGATCCGCACGTACCTCGCGGGTGAGCCGGTGCGCGTGGTCGATCCGTTCGGCAACACCGCGACGGTTGGGCTGGT
>JBQLZI010000019.1:0-18380 GCA_052168195.1 Phycisphaerales bacterium | reverse complement strand
CTGAGCGCGATCCGCTCGATCACCAAGGACGACAAGAGCCCCGTCACGGTCGCCGACTTCGCCGCGCAGGCGGTGGTCGCCAAGGTGCTGCGCGACCACCTCGGCACGTTCACGCTCGTGGGCGAAGAGGGCTCGGCCGCGCTCCGCCAGGCCGAGCGCGCCGAGCACTGCAAGGCCGTCGCCGACGCCGCCTGCCTCGTCTGGTCCGGCGCGAGCATCGACGAGGTCCTCGACGCCATCGATCTGGGCGACGCCGACTCCCCCGGCGCGAAGGGCGGCTTCTGGACCCTCGACCCCATCGACGGCACCAAGGGCTTCCTCCGCGGGCAGCAGTACGCGGTCTCCCTTGCCTACATCTACGACGGCGAGGTGCTCGTCGGCGCGCTGGGGTGCCCGAACCTGTCGCTCGACCACGCCGCCGCGCTCGACACCCCAGACGCGAAGGGCTCGATCTACCTCGCCGCCCGGGGCCGCGGCGTGCTGGAGACCACCGCCGAACTCGACCACGCCGATCCCAAGCCCATGACCCGCCCGTCGTTCGACCCGTCGACCGGCATCCGGGCCTGCGAATCCGTCGAGAGCGCCCACAGCGACCACTCCGCCAGCCACCGCATCCTCACCGCCGCCGGCGGCGTCGGGGAGCCCGCGAAACTCGACAGCCAGGCCAAGTACGCCGTCGTGGCGCGCGGCCAGGCCGACGCCTACCTCCGCATGCCCACCAAGAAGGGCTACGTCGAGCGTATCTGGGACCACGCCGCGGGCGAGATCGTCGCGAAGGAAGCCGGCTGCGTCGTCACCGACATCACCGGCGCCCCCCTCGACTTCGGGCAGGGCGAGGGCCTCGAGAAGAACCGCGGCATCGTCTGCGCCGCCGCGCCCGTCCAGCCCAAACTGGTGGCCGCCATCCGCGACCTGGGCCTCGCCGACGCCGGGCTGTGATTCCCGCGTAATCCCTGCTCTTTTCCGAACTTCGAACCCCCGCGACCCGATGAACCCGGCGGACCGAGCCCTCGTAGACCAGCGGCTCGGCCCTTCGTGCCGATCAAGAGAGGACGCATGGGATTCGACGGCTGGTTCACCCTGTTGGTCATCGTCTCGATGGTCGCGACCCTGGCGACCAATCGCTTCGGCACGGACATCGTCATCCTCGGCGCGCTCACGACGCTGATGGTGTTCGATCTCGTCACCCCCTACGACATCCTCTCGCCCAAGGAAGCGGTCTCCGGCTTCGCCAACACCGGCGTGCTCACCGTCGGGATGCTCTACATCGTCGCCGCCGGGTTGAAGGAGTCCGGCGCGATGGCGGTCCTCACCGCCAAGATGCTCGGCAGGCCCAGCAGCAACTTCAGCGCGCAGGCGCGCATCATCGCGCCCGTCGGGATCATGAGCGCGTTCGTGAACAACACGCCCATCGTCGCGATGTTCCTCCCCGTGCTCTCCGACTGGTCGCGCCGCTACAACCTCTCGGCCAGCAAACTCTTCATGCCTCTCTCCTTCGCCGCGATCCTCGGCGGGCTGTGCACGCTCATCGGCACCAGCACCAACCTCGTCGTCGCCGGGCTCATCGAGGAGCACAACAAGACCGCGCCGCCCGACGCCGTCCACCAACTCGAACCCTTCACCATGTTCTCGATCACCCCCGTCGGGCTGCCCGTCGCGCTCGTGGGCATCGCGTACATGCTCGTGCTGGGGCGCAGACTCCTCCCCGACCGCGACCCGAAACGCGACCCCACCACCACCGTCCGCGAGTACGTCACCGCCATGCGCGTCGCGCCCAGCGGCGTCGCGGGCAAGACCGTCGAGCAGGCCGGGCTCCGCCACCTCCCCGGGCTCTTCCTCTCGCGCATCGAGCGCGAACGCGAGACCGTCGTCGCCGTCGGCCCCGACGAGAAACTCGAAGCCAACGACATCCTCCTCTTCGTCGGCGCGCTCGACAGCGTCATCGACCTCCAGAAGATCCGCGGCCTCGACCCCGTGGTCGACGGCGACGGACCCAGCGGCATCCGCCAGCTCAACCGCCTCGTCGAGGTCGTCGTCTCCCGCGCGTCCCCGCTCGTCGGGCGCTCCATCCGCGAGGGCGCCTTCCGCACCACCTACAACGCCGTCGTCATCGCCGTGCACCGCCACGGGCACAAGATCTCCGGCAAGATCGGCGACATCGTCCTCCGCCCGGGCGACACGCTGCTCGTCGAAGCGCCCAAGGGCTGGGCCGACACGGTCAAGGACTCCGACGCCTTCCACCTCGTCAGCGAACTGCCCGAAGCGGCCGCGCCGCGCCACGACCGCGCGTGGGCGGCGATCGCCATCCTCGCCTGCACCGTCGTCGCGATGACCGTTTTCGAGGGCGCCACCATGGTCGTCGCGTTCGCCGCCGCCGGCGCGATGATCGCGCTGCGCTGCTGCACCGGCCCCCAGGCGCGGCGCTCCGTCGAATTTCCCGTGCTCGTCGTCATCGCCGCGGCGTTCGGCATCGGCACGGCCATGCAGAACTCGGGCCTCGCGGAGTTCCTCGCGAACAACGTCCTCGGTTTCGCCGCCGGCGCGGGCACGCTCAGTCTCCTCGCCGCGGTCTACATCACCACCGTCGTGTTCACCTCGCTCATCACCAACAACGCCGCCGCGGTGCTGGTCTTCCCCATCGCGATCTCCCTCGCCGAGAGCGCGGGCATGACTAACTTCACGCCCGTCGCGATCTGCATCGCCATCGGCGCCTCCGCGGAGTTCATCACGCCCATCGGCTACCAGACCAACCTCATGGTTCTCGGGCCGGGCCGCTACAAGTGGCTCGACTACACCCGCTTCGGCGGCCCGCTCATGCTGCTCTGCGGCGCCGTCTGCGTCGTCATGGCCTGGATGCTCCACCAGTAAGCGGGCCCCCGACCCCCGGGGCCGCCGCGAACCCGCCGAACCCCCCGGGCGTCTACTCTCGAGAACCGTTCCCCTCACGCGCACTTCCACGAGGAGCCACGCTCACGATGCGCACCCGCCCGACCCCCGCGTTGCTCGCTATCGCCCTGTTCGCGCTCGCCTGCCCGCTTACGCACGCGCAGGACGCCCAGGAACGCCAGGCCATCGCCGCCGCGTCCGACCTCTCCGCCGCGTTCCGCTTCGCGGCCCAGACCATCAAGCCCTCGGTCGTCTCGATCTACTCAACGCGCGAGGAGCGCGGCGTGGTCCGCGACCGCTTCGGCCGCGCCTTCCGTCAGAACCGTGAGCGCACCGGGCTCGGCTCGGGCGTGTTCATCGACAACGAAGGCAACATCCTGACCAACAACCACGTGGTCGAAGGCGCCGACGCCCTGCGCATCAACACGTCGTGGGGCGAGTCGGTCGACGCGCGCCTCGTCGCCACCGATTCGCGCACCGACCTCGCCGTCATCCGCATCGATCCCGCCTCGCTCTCGCGCGCGATCACGCCGGCGGTGCGCGGCGACTCCGACGCGCTCCGCGTCGGCGACTGGATCCTCGCCGTCGGCTCGCCCCTGGGCCTCGAGCAGACCGTCACCGCGGGCATCGTCAGCGCGATGGGCCGCGAGGAGAACATCCTCGGCGACGACGGCTACGAGGCGTTCATCCAGACCGATGCCGCGATCAACCCCGGCAACTCGGGCGGCCCGCTCGTCAACCTCCGCGGCGAGGTCGTCGGCATCAACTCCGCGATCCGCACCGCAGGGCCCGCGGGCGGCAGCATCGGGCTGGGATTCTCCATCCCCATGTCGATCGCCGCGATCGTCGCCGACCAGTTGATCGACACCGGCTACGTCCGGCGCGGCTACCTCGGGCTCGCCGCCGTGGCGCTCACCCCCGAGTCGGCCTCTCGCCTCGGCCTGCCTCCGACCACGCGCGGCGCGATCGTCGGCGAGGTCGTCCCCGAGTCCCCCGCAGACGAGGCCGGACTGGAGCGCGGCGACATCATCACCGCGATCAACGGCCGCCCCGTCGATGATTTTTCCGGCGTGCGCCTCGCGATCGCCACCACAAAACCCGGAGAAACGCTGGCCCTCGACGTGATCCGGCGCGGCGGCGCCCGCGCGCAACTCACCGCCGTCGCCATCGATCGCGTCTTCACCATCGAAGGACTCGGGTTCGCATTCACCTATTCAGGTGAGCGTCGCGGCGCAAGGGTTGCGCAGGTTTTCCCCGACTCCCCCGCGGACAACGCCGGTTTCAGGGAGGGCGACATCATCGCGGCCATCGAGAACCGACCGATCGCGACGCCCGAGGATCTGGCCGACTGGCTCTCGCGCGCGCTGCGCAGCGTCTACCCCGGAACACCCGTCCGCGTGGCGATGATCACCGAGGACGGAACGGTTCAACAGAAAGTTTTGCGGGTTCCCCGCTAAAGGGCCGATAGCCACTACAATCCGAACGATCTCTCTCTCTCCTCCAGCGGGGCGCCGTCTAGCGATGGCGCCCTGCTTTCGTAAGCGGACCGTTCGGCCAGAGTTTTCAGAGGGGCGCGTCGGGGCGCAACTCGATGCCGGAAGTGCGGAACGCTAGACGCGCATCGCGCCCGCTTCGATCCGCGATCCCGATGAATGTTCCGCGAACGCCGCTGGCGGGGGCTCCTGGCGTCCCCGGGATTACCTCGGCGCCCGCAGGAAACGCACGCGGCCCTCGATGCCGGCGTCCGTCGCGCGGAACACCGACACGATGTCGCCCAGCACGCGGGTGAACGCGTCCACCGGCGGGGGAGTGCGCGCCGACTCGGGCGTCTGCTCCATCACGAACTGCACGTACTCCTCCACCTGCTCGGGCGGCATGCCGAACTGCTCCGCCTCCGCGCGCGTCACCTGCTCCAGGTTCTCCGCGCGCCACGCCGCGTACTCAAGCGCGGTCTTCAGGTCCTGCCAGCCCATCGCGATCCCGCCCTGACCGAGCGCGCGCATCGCGGGAGTGAACCGCGGATCGTCCGCGAGTTTCGGCGCGTCGGGCTGCGACGCAGCCAGCATCGCGGACTCCACCGTCTTCGTCTCGCCCACGAACGCGTATCCCGAGCCCAGGCCGATCGACAGCGGGATCGCCTGCGATTCCCAGATCTGCGAGCCCGCGAAGTCGCGCGGCATCAGCCCCGCCATCCCGCCCAGCATGTTGATCGCGTCGCGCACCGCGTCGGGGTTCTTCGCGCGGATCGCGTACATCCCGCCCGGGCTCATCGCGCTGAACGGGCGCTTCAGCGTGCCGACCTGGATCAACTCCGGGCCGATCGCGTTCAGCAGCGGCTCGAGTTGCCCCGCGAAGTTCTCGAACTCCATCTGCATGCCCTGCATCATCGGGTCGTCGGGCATCGACGAGAACACCTGACGCACGAGCGGCAGCACGCGGTCGAAGTTCACGCGGAACACGCCCAGCGCCGCGGCGTCGGGCCCGATGAAACTCGGCGGCGCGGCGGGAATCGGGTCGCCCGTGAGCAGCGTGAACACGCCGCGCACGTCGGTCATCCGCGCCTCGAAGTGCGCCTCGACCACCGACTCGGGCTGGTCGGCCACGAGGAACATCGAGAGCGCCGTCACCTCGGTCAGCCCGAGCGCGTCGAACACGCCGCGCATCGCCTCCGCGTCGGGCACGGGCAGCGGCAGGGGCAGGCCGGCCGCGTCGATGCCCTCGCTCGCCATCGCGCCGGGCATCACGATCGCGTACATGTGCGATTCGGCGGGCCCCGCGTCGCGCGCGTCCGCGAACGCGCGCACGTCGGCCACCGTCTCGCCCCGGTCCTGCCCTTCGAGGCGGTCGATCGTGTCGCGCACCGCGTCGAAACTCGTCGTGATGATCATGTGGTCGGCGGCCCGCGCGAGGTACGACACCTCGACGACCTCGACCATCTTCGGCTCGGGGAAGTTCTCTTCCGCGTCGGGCGCCCGCGGGTCCCAGTTCTCCCACGCGTTCTCGTCGAACTGCTCTTCCTCGTACCGCGTGATGATGCGGTAGACGTCCGCGTCGCCGTAGTCGACGGGCACAACCTCGATCTCGCCCTCGTCCTCGGAGCGCTCCATCGCCTCCTCGACGATCTCCCAGAGCGTGCGTCCGTCGTCGGCTTCGTCGCCGTCCAGCGTCGCGAGCACGAGGAACTGCTCCTGCGAATCGCCGCCCTCGACGGGGCGTCCCTCCGCGTCGCCGTTCACCCCGTAGAACACCGCGACGCCCGTGCTCGAACCCAGCGGCGGCAGGTCATCAAGCGAGATCCCGAGTTCGCCGAGTTCCTCCTCGAGATCCATAGCGGATCCGCCGCCCGCGAAGCCCCCGACCAGCCCGCGGACGTACTCGCGGATGCGCTCGTCTTCCCACAGCGACATCGCGCCGCTGGCCTCCAGATCGACGAGCAGCCCCGCCCAATCGCGCAGTTCGACAACGACGAACGAGTCGCGCGGCGCCACATCCGCGATGCCCGCGCCGAGCGCGGAGTTCGCGAGCGCGCACGCGGCGAACGCGCAGCCCGCGGCGCGGGACAGCAGGCGGGGCGAGCGGACCGGGAGAATCGAGGGGAGCGTCGGGATCACACGGGGCCTTTCTGATGCTTCCAGAAAATCGCGAGTTGCTTCAGCGATCGGAATCGTCGAGCGCGGGCGCCTCGCCGAAATTCACTCTCGGCGCGGGGTCGTTGTACAGGTACCCGCTGTTGGGATTGTTCTTGTCGTACGCGAACGCGTCGCGGTGGCGGATGAAGTCGCGCACGTACCGCATGGGGATCGCGAAACCCAGACCCTCGCCGAAGGGGATCTTCATGTTCGCGACGCCGATCACTTCGCCCTTGGCGTTGAACAGCGGCCCGCCGGAATTGCCGGGGTTGATCTGCGCGGTCGTCTGGATGTACGTCACGCCCTCGAAGTTCCGCAGCGTCGTCGCGACGACGCCCTCGCTCAGCGTGCGCTCCAGCCCCAGCGGCGCGCCGATCGCGAACACCGACTGGCCCGCGCTCAGGTCGTCGTCGAGGTTCAGCGGCACGGTCGGGAACTCTCCGCCGTCGGGGTGCTCGAGTTTGATCAGCGCGAGATCGAGATGGTTGTTCACGGCGATGATCTCGACGTCCTCGACATCCATGCGGCGCATCGCGCCGTCGTCCTTCTGGAACACCGTCGCGCGCAGGCGCTTCTCGCCCTGGATGACGTGCGCGTTGGTGATCGCGTAGCCCTCGGGGTTGATGATGAACCCCGAGCCGAGCGCGCGGGGCGTGCTGATGAGCACCACCGCGCCGCCGACACGCTCCGAGTGCTCTTTCGGGGAACGCTCGGGCGCATTTCCCGTCGCGACACGGTACAGCCGCTGCCGGTCGCCCGGGCGCTCGTCGATCTCGTCCTGCTCCGCGGCCCGCTCGATGGTCTCGATGCTTGTGCGCGGGATCTTCAGCACGTCGTAGCCCAGATCGAGCCACACCGCGTCCGCGGTCTCCTTCACGATCGGCGCCGAGACGACGCGCCCGTCCGTGAAGGTCACCAGATCGGTCTGCCGGGCCGGCGCGTCGATGCCCATCGCGTCCTGCGCGATCGCGGGCGCGGGCAGCGAACAGGCGAGGATCGCTCCGAGGATGGTCAGGGTTCGCACGTTTCGCTCCATGCTCATGGCCTGTTCGACGCTCGCCGGCGGCGGATGGGTCCGGATCGGCGGGAACCTTCGTCCCCTTCGACGATTACAGTAGAAGACCGGCGACGGTTCCGCGTCGCCCGATCGACGTTCCGGATTATGTCCCGCTCACGCTCGCTCCCGAAGGTTGTCATGGCGCACCACGCTTCCCCGGCCCGGTCCATCACCCGCCCGCTCGCCGGGCTGCTCGTTCTGGCGGCGGGGTGCGCGGCCATGGCCGCCGACGCGCCCGAGCAGAACCTCGGCCGTTACTTCGGGTTCGAGTCCCCCCGTTTCATCGTGGTGGATCAGGGCTTCGGGCCCGTCGCGGCGGGGGATTTCAACGCCGACGGCCGCAACGACCTGGCCGTCGTCAACAACCGCAAGAGCCGCATCGAGGTCCACCTCCAGCGCGCGACCAGCCGCCTGGACGACCCGGACGCCCTCGCGGCGCCCGCGGCCGCGGGAAGCGGGGGGGTCAACGACCTCCCCCCCAGCGCGTGGTTCGACCGCGTCGACCTCCCCCTCCGCCAGCGCGTGAGCGCCATCGCCTCCCACGACGTCGACGGCGACGGGCGGACCGACATCCTCTATGCGGGCGACGGCGGGGAGTTCGTCGTGCTCCGCCAGACCGAAGACGGGGACTTCCCCGAACTCGGACGCACGCGCGTCTTCGGGCTCTCCGCGACCAAGGATGGGCTGCGCATCGCCGACGTGCTCGGCGAGCGCAACGACGGCCCCGAAGTCGTCACGCTCGTCGGCGGACGCGTCCGCGTGTACTCGATCACGCGCAACGGCATGCTGGGAGATCACGTGGAACTCGGCGCCAACGACGGCTCGCGCGAGCAGGTCGTCGCCGTCTACACCGAGGACTTCACGGGCGACGGCCTGACGGACATCGTGGGCGTCGTGCCCGACAACGCGTTCACCATCCGGCTGTGGGCCCAGGAGCGCGCCGTGCCGCGCCGGCTCGGACCGGAACTGCGCTTCGAGACGCCCCCGCTGCGCGACGCCCAGCCCGTGCGCTTCCCCGATCGCGCCGCCGCGTCGCTCGCGGTGATCGAACGCGCCACCGACCGCGTGCGCGTGCACGATCTGGCCGTCGAACGCGTCCGCTCCGAATCGTCGGGCGACACCGTGGTCGAACGCGATGCGCAGGCGGAGATCCTGTCGCTCGCCGGCTCGTCCGGCAGCGGCACGCGCTCCGTCGTCGTCGCGGACATCACCGGCAACGGGTTCGACGATCTCGTGACGGTCGACCGCGAAGGCAACGCGACGCTGCTCTACGCCCAGCGCACCGGCGCGCCCCTCCGCCAGCCCGAGCGCTTCAGCACCTTCAAGAACCCCAAGGCGGTTGCAGCCGGCCAATGGGACGGCGCCGGCCCGCTCGAGGTCTTCGTCCTCAGCGAGGACGAGAAGGCCGTCGGCGTGAGTTTCTACGAGAACGACCGCCTGACGTTCCCCCAGCCCGTGACGCTGGCAACGGCGGGCGCGACGCCCGAAACGCACGCGTTCGTCGACATCGGCGCGGGCGGGTCGCCGCGGCCCGCGCTCGCGGTGGTCGTGTCGGAGCGTCGCGACATCACGCTGGAACTGCACGAGCCGGAGTCGTCCGGGCGCGCGCCCCGGACCGTCGCGCTCAAGGACATGCGCCGCGCGCCCAGCGCGATCGTGCCCGCGGACGTCGATCAGGACGGCGCGGTCGACCTGCTGCTGCTCACGCCCGGCGAGCCGATGGTCATGGTGCAGGGCGCGTCGGGCGAGGGCGAACTCTCGGTGCGCACCGACAAGCAGATGCCGCAGTTCGGGCTCGTGCAGGCCGCGGGCCCGGACAATACCGCGCTGCTCGACGTCGACGGCGACGGGAAGCGCGAACTGCTCATCGCGGACGCGAACTTTGTGCGCGCCGCGCGCTTCGACCCGGAGCGCGGGTGGCGCGTGGTCGAGCAGGCCACGGACTCCGAACGCCGCGCCGCGTTCAGCGCGCTGACGGTGATGGACGTCGACGGCAGGCGCCGCCTGCTCGCGGCGGACAAGTCCTCGCGGCGCATCGCCGCGTTCGAGCGCGACGACCGCGGCGAGTGGTCCGTCGTCGACCGCGTGCGCATCGCGGGCGTCGAGCCCGTCTCGATCTACACCGGCTCGTTCACCGGCGACGAGACGCCCAACCTGCTCGCGCTGTCTTCCGACGCGCTGGGCATCGTGCGCCTCGCGGGCGAGCGTGTGGCGCTCGAGCCGGTCGCGTCGTGGCGCGCCGACACCGACACGCGCACCGATCACGACCTGGAGGCGGGCGACGTCAACGGCGACGGGTACACCGACCTGGTCGTGCTCGACGCGGGCGAGAAGCGCTGCTCGATCCTCACGTTCACGAAGCAGCGCCGCCTGCTCTTCGCGACCGAGTTCGAGGTCTTCCAGACGCGCCTCTTCGAGCAGGAGCGCCAGAGCGACCTGCAGCCCTCGCAGTCGATCATCGGCGACTTCACCGGCGACGGCGCCAACGACCTGGTCATCCTCGTGCACGACCGGGTGATCGTGTACCCGCAGATGACGACGCCGAACGCTGACTGAACCGTGATCGGGTTCTGCACGGCGTAGCGCGCGGATGTCAAAGCGGGCAATCTGCCGCCCGGATTGCGGAGAAAAGCGTGAAGGTTGCGGGGGCCACGCATCCGCCGCGTGCCCCAGCCCGTAGAACCGCGAAAGCGATCGGGTTTGTTTCCGATCAATGGAACTGAGCAGAGAGAGTCTCGGCGCCGAGGGAAGCACAGAATCCCGGCGCTTTCCCAGCACCACCCCCGGTGGAGGTCCGCATGTCGTTGAAGTGTGTTGTCACGCGCTCGCTGAGCGCGTCCGCGTTGTTGTCCCTCGTCGCCGGTTCGGCGATCGCCCAGCCGTGCGTCGACGGCGCCGCCGCCGATCAGACGTTCTCGATCACCGCGACCAACCGCGCGGCCGCCTTCGTTTCCGTTGCCGGCCTGACCGATCAGGTCGCGGTGGGCGACGTGAACAACGACGGATTCGACGACGTGATCGTTGGGTTCGGCGACGCGGTGTTCGGCGACGTCGGCGCCGTCAGCCGGCGCGGACTCGTCCGCGTGTTCTCGGGCCAGGACGGCTCGATCCTGCGTGAATTCACCGGCAACACCTGGACCACCTTCCAGCAGATCGACGGCTTCGGGTGGCGCGTCGGCTCCGCGGACGTCAACGGCGACGGGTTCGACGACGTGCTCGTCGGCGTCCGCCGCGTCAACGGGGGCGACGGGCGCATCGACGCCTTCTCCGGCGCGACCGGCTCGCTGCTCTACTCGATCAACGGGTTCGGCGCTGACTTCGGCGACAACATCATCGACCTCGGCGACATCACGGGCGACGGGCGCGACGACATCCTCGTCTCCATCCCCGGCTTCAACCCCCAGGGGGGCGACGTCCCCCCGGGCGCGGTCACCGTCCACAACGGCGCGAACGGTGCGCTGCTCGACAACACCGTGGGCGGCGGGCTCAACCCGCGCCTCGGGCGCGTCGTCGGCGTCGGGCCCGACGCGAACGACGACGGCGTGAACGAGGTCATCGTCGCGACCAACCAGTCCGTGCTCCTCTTTGATCCCAACGATCTCTCCGAGGGTCTGTGGATCCGCCTCGTCGACCAGTTCGGCGGGCAGGACTTCGCCGCCGCCACCGTCGGCGACCTCAACACCGACGGCGTCGACGACATCGCGATCATCGTCAACGGCGAGTACTCCGTGCTCTCCGGCCTGACCGGCCAGCCGGTGCTGTCCGACGGCCCGGAGATCTTCGCTCCCGGCGGCGAGGCGACCGCCCTGCCGTTCGACGACATCAACGGCGACGGCGTCAGTGATCTCGTCGTGGCCGTGCGCGGCCCGAACGGCGCGTCCGAAGACGTCCTGTACCTCGACGCCGCGACGGGCGACACCCTGGCGCGCCGGCGCAGCCCGGTCGTCTTCGACCCCAACGTCTCCAACGACGAGACGGGCTACGCCGCGGGCATCGCGGTGGGCGACGTGAACAACGACGGCGTGTCCGACGCGGTCGTCACCCGCCTGACCAACATGTTCCTTGCCACCCCGATCACCGAGACGCTGACCGCCTACGTCTACACCGGCGCGCCGTGCGCCGGCGACGTCAACGGCGACAACATCGTCAACTTCAGCGACCTGAACTCGGTGCTCGCGTCGTTCGGCCAGACGGGCTCGGGCATCGTCGGCGACGGCGACTGCAGCGGCGCCACCGACTTCGCGGACCTCAACACCGTGCTGAGCGCCTTCGGCGAACTCTGCGACTGATCCAGACCCGCAACGGAACAACACCACACGCCGCCGCGAGCGCTCGTCGCCCGCGGCGGCGTTGTTGTGTGTTTACGCGGAGCCCTCGTCGCCGCCGAGCACCTTGGGCACTTTGACGAACGGCGGCATGCGGTCGGGCGCGATCTTCATCAGCGCCTCGGTGTCGAGCGTCGGGCCAACCTCGTCGTCGCCCAGCCGGTTCGTCTGGTCGAGGGGGTGCGTCAGCGGCTCGACGCCCTCCAGATCGAGTTCGCGGAGACGCTCGATGTAGCCGAGCGTGGCGCCCAGGCGCGTAGAGAACTGGACGACCTCGTCGTCGCGGAGTTCGAGCCGCGCCAGACGGGCGATGCGGCGGACGTCGTCAACGGGAAGGGCTTGTGCATCGTCGGCCATGGGGTGATGGTAGGAAACCCTGCGTGGCCCCGCGGGCCGACGCGCATAGACTCCTTCACCGCCCGTTCGGCCGTGTCCGCCGAGTGGGGCGGCGACAGAACCAGGTTCGACACAGCAGCCAGGCGCGGGCGGAAGCCCGGCCTTCGGAGATTCCCCGATGCTCCCCAAGCCCCCGGCCCGTGAGGGCTCCCTCGGGTTCCTGTTCCTCCCGCCGTACCGCGTGCAGGGAACCAGCGTCGCCGGCGAGGCGACCTGCGTGCAGATCCCCGAACTCGACGTCTGCTTCGACATGGGCGCGTGCCCGCGCATGGCCCTCGCCAGCAAGTACGTGTGTGTGAGCCACGGGCACATGGACCACATCGGCGCGCTCGCGTACTGGTGCTCGCAGCGCAACTTCCAGGGGATGGGGCCGGGCACGGTCGTCTGCGACGCGCGCATCGCGCCCGCGATCGACGCGATGCTCAAGAGTTTCCACCCCGTGGAGCAGCAGACGACGCCCTACACGCTCGTGCCGCTCGAGCCCGAGCAGGAGATCGAGATCAAGAACAGCGTCGTGCTGCGCGGCTTCGAAACCGAGCACACCGCGCCCTCGTTCGGGTACACGATCGTGGAGAAGCGGAGCAAACTCCGCGAGGAGTTCGTGGGGCTTCCGCAGGAGAAACTGCGCGAACTCAAGGACCGGGGCGAGGAGATCACGCACATCCTTGACGTGCCGCTGGTTGCGTACATGGGCGACACCGCGCCCGGCCCGGCGCTGATCCGCCAGGACGTGCTCAACGCCCGCGCGGTGATCTCCGAGTGCTCGTTCATCGACGCGGACCACAAGGACCGCGCGAAGATCGGCAAGCACCTGCACATCGACGATGTGGCCGAATGGCTCCGCGTGCTGCGCTGCAAGGACCTGGTGCTGATCCACGTGTCGAGGCGGAGCAACATCGCGCTGGCGCAGAAACGCCTCCGCGAGGTCGTGAGCCGCGAGCAGGCCGAGCGGGTCCACTTCCTGATGGACCACCGGACCAACAAGATGCGCTACGAGCGCCAACTCATGGACGCGGAGCGTCTGGAGCGCGACCGCAGGCGCACGACGCACGGCGCCGGGTCGTCGGGCGCGGCGCATTCCTGAACGGGACGGATCGCGAACCCCCGCTTTCTTCCCGGTTTGCGGGCGGTTTCGCGACGATCGCACGATGAACGGTGTTGACACGGTGCGCGCCGTTTCGTACTGTCGCCGCACCTGATGGCGTCGTCGGCTTGGTGGGACAACAGCCGAGACATCCGCCCCTTTGTTTCGCTCGCGCAGGACGCGAAGAGCGGGGACCGCGGCCCGTCGACGCGCGCACAACCCGCGACTTTTCACCCCGGCCGCGGCGCCGGCGAGGCGAGCATATGCCCAGAGGCGAGACGGCCGTCTGGCTCGATATTTTGTCGCATCTCCGCGCCAGCCACACCCCGTTGTGTCGGCAATGGTTCGACGAGATCGAATCGCTGGGCGTGTCGTCCGGGGTGCTCCTGCTCCGCGTGAATCAGCCGGTCCGCCGCGCGTACCTCCAGCGCGACTGCGCCAACGCGTTCGCCGAGGCCGCGCAGGCCGTCACCGGGCACCTGCTCACGGTCCGCTTCCTCGGGCCCGACGACGAGGTCCCCGCGCCGAACGCCCCCAAGAGCAACGGGCGTGCCGAGGGCCCCGCGTCGCGTCGCCACGCGTCCGCCGACGGGCGCGCGGCGCCCGACACCCCGGTCCATGCGCACGGGTCGCGTCCCGCGCCCTCGTGGGCCGCGTCGAACGGGTACGCCAAGCCCCAGTCGTCGCCCCTCGACAGGATGCCGCTGAGCCCCGACCACACGTTCGAGAACTTCGTCGTCGGCCCCGGCGCACGGCTCGCCCATGCCGCGGCGCTGGCCGTCGCCGACAACCCCGGCAACGCGTACAACCCGGTGTTCATCCACGGCGGGGTAGGGCTGGGCAAGACCCACCTCCTCCAGGCGATCTGCCTGCGGATCCTCGACCACACGCCCGACACCGTGATCCACTTCACGTCGTGCGCCGACTTCCTGTCCGCGTTCGTCGAGGCCGTGCGCCAGGGCGATATGTCCACCTTCCACCACACCTTCCGCGACGTGGACGTGCTGGTGGTCGACGACATCCACTTCCTCGCGAAGGGCGAGAGCGCGCAGGAAGAGTTTTTCCACACTTTCAACGCGCTCCATCAGCAGCGCAAGCAATTGGTCTTGTCGTCGGATGCGCCCCCGGAGGACATCCCCGACCTCGAAGACCGTCTCATCAGCCGCTTCAAGTGGGGGCTGGTCGCGGAACTCGAGCCCCCGAACACCGACACCCGGGCCGCCATCATCCGCCAGAAGGCCCAGATGCGCGGCGTGCCCATGCCCGACGAGGTCGCGATGTTCATCGCCGAACGGGTGAAGAACAACATCCGCGAACTGGAGGGCGCGATCGTCCGCCTCCAGATGCTCGCCCAGGTCGAGAACGCGCCGGTCGACATCACCCTCGCCCGCGCCGCCGTCGGAGAGACGGCCGGCAAGTCCAGGCCCGCGCTCTCCGTCAACGCGATCATGCAGTCGGTGGCCGACTTCTACGGCATCAAGATGTCGGACCTCCAGTCCAAGCGCAAGCAGCAGTCCATCGCCCGCCCGCGCCAGATCTGCATGTTCCTCGTGCGCAAACTCACGCGGCACTCGCTCGAAGAGATCGGCGGGTACCTCGGCGGCCGCGACCACACGACCGTCATGCACGCGCTGAAGACGGTCGAGGCGCGGCTCGAGACCGAGCCCAACCTCGCGAGCGAACTCGACGCCATCGAGATCAAACTCTCGGCGTTGTCAACCGAGGCCGCCCGCCCGAACTGACGAGAAACCCAACCCAAAAACACCCCTCACGGTCCGTGAAGGGTGTTTCATGCGCTCCCGACACCTGTGTGTGTATGGGTTGTGGAAAACTTCGGGCGCACCGGGCGCGAGATGTCGCGCCCCGAAGCGACGTCGCCAGCGGCATCCGAAACAAATGTCAGACGCACGCCCGCTCGCGCCAGCCGAGCCGCTGCGCCGACAGCACGCCGTCAGGAAACCCACACGACGCCGTGGTGCACAAGTGTTGTGTATGAAAGTATTTGTGATCCTCGTACGCACCCAAACCCCGGATGCGCCAGGCCATACAACCATGAAGACGGAGATATCTCTCTCTTCTCTCAGGAAGACCCTCCGGAGCCCTCCCCGGGGACCACGCGGGCTGCGCAGCCGATCCGACGGCCCCCAGATCCGTCCAGACGGCGTGTGGACAACTCGTCAGTTTGGGCGAACCGGGATCGGCTGGCAAGATCGGCACGCCGCCGTCGTCCGCTGGGCCACCGTGAGCCGGTCGAGCGGCCGCCCGCACCGCTCGCAGGGCAGCCCGCCTCGGCCGTAGACGAGGTGCCGCGTCTGGAACCATCCTTCGGCGCCCGTCGCGTCGCGGTAGTCCCGCAGCGTGCTCCCGCCGGCTTCGATCGCCTCGGCCAGCACCCGACGCACCTCGCGCGCCAGACGCTCCCAGTCGGGCTCTGACAGCCCGCAGCAGGGCGTCAGTGGATGGATCCCCGCCGCGAACAGCGACTCGTCCGCGTAGATGTTCCCGATGCCCGCCACGGCCGCCTGGTCGAGAAGCCCCGCTTTGACCGCACGCATCGACGCGCCCAGCGTCCCCAGCAACTCGCCGCCCGTCACCGTCGCCGCGTCCGGGCCGAGGCGTCCCCACACGCCCGCGCGCATCGCCGCCTCGTTCTCGAAGGTCGCCAGCCCCCCGAACCGCCGGGGATCACGGAACAGCAGACGCCCGCCGTCGCGAAGCCGCCACTCCGCGTGCACGTGATCCGTGCGCGCCGCCCGCGCCCCGCGCGCCAGGCACAGCAGTTGCCCGGTCATCCCCAGGTGCACGCCCAGCGCACGCCCGGTGTCCGAAACCAGCGCGAGGTTCTTCCCGTGACGGCGAACCTCCACGATCGTCGCGCCGTCCAGCAGCGCCGGCTTCCGCCACGATCCCTCCACAATGTCCCGCCTCCGCAGCGTCACCGACGCCACCGCCTTCCCGAGCAGGAAGCGCTCGGCGCTGCGGCGAACGGTCTCGACCTCGGGCAGTTCGGGCATCGGAAGGGAAATCTCGCGGCAACCAGCTCGTGAAATCTACGCGCGTCCGCGCCGCCGACTGGCCCGGAGACGAAACCCGTCCGATGGAAAGGGGTGAACAGGACCGAGAAGTTCCGCGTTCCTGATACCCTGCGCGGGATCACCGGCGAACCACGCCGCGATCCCCGCGTCCGACACCCGCTCGTCTCCTCCCTTTCACCCGCCGACGCGAAGGCCACCACCCGATGCCCGACCAGTCCAACGGCGCCCACCTCTCCGACAACGCCGAGCAGGCCGTCGCCGAGGTCCGCAAGGCCCACGCCTCCCTCAAGGCCGAGATCCACAAGGCCGTCGTCGGCCAGGAAGCCGTCGTCGACGACCTCCTCATCGCCATGTTCTGCCAGGGCCACGCCCTCGTCGTCGGCGTGCCGGGCCTCGCGAAAACCCTCCTGATCTCCACCATCGCGAAAGCCCTCTCCCTCGACTTCTCCCGCATCCAGTTCACCCCCGACCTCATGCCCTCCGACATCACCGGCACCGAGGTCATCCAGGAAGACAAAGCGACCGGCGAGCGCGGCCTGCGCTTCGTCAAAGGCCCCATCTTCGCGAACGTGATCCTTGCGGACGAGATCAACCGCACCCCGCCCAAGACCCAGGCAGCCCTCCTCGAAGCCATGCAGGAGCACCAGGTCACCGCCGGCGGCCACCGCTACGCCCTCCCCGAGCCCTTCTTCGTCCTCGCCACCCAGAACCCCATCGAGCAGGAAGGCACCTACCCGCTCCCCGAAGCGCAACTCGACCGCTTCCTCTTCAACATCACCGTCGACTACCCACTCGAAGACGAAGAGGTCGAGATCGTCCGCCGCACCACCGCCGGCTCGATGGAGCAGCCCCAGCCCGTGCTGAGCGCCAGCGACGTCTGCCGCGTGCAGGACCTCGTCCGCCAGACGCCGGTCGCCGAGCACGTCATCCGCTACGCGCTGCGCCTCGTCCGCGCCACGCGCATCAAGGACGACGACCCCGACAACCCCAAGCCCAAGATCGTGCGCGACTACCTCGCGTGGGGCGCCGGCCCGCGCGCGTCCCAGGCGCTCGTGCTCGCCGCCAAGGCCCGCGCGATCCTCTCGGGCTCCTACCACGTCACACCCGAACACGTGCAGGCCGTCGCCAAGCCCGTGCTGCGCCACCGCATCATCACCAACTTCAACGCCGAAGCCGACGCCGTCACCACCGACACCGTCATCGACTCGCTGCTCGAAGAGATCCCCGTCGAAGACCTCTCGCCCAGCGATCGCAAAACCATGGGCGCGGTGACGCGGTGAACGACCGTCGGAGTCTGATCTCGAGTCCGGGCGCCACGCCCGCGCGCGCCGGCGACACCGTCCCGCTACTGCTTGATGTCGTACTCGAACTCGACGTCCAGCAGCCGCTCCATCACGCTCGGGCTGAACGACATCGCCATCGCGTGACGCCGCGCCTCGTTCACCTCGAATCCCTTGTGCCGAACCAGGTACGCCGCCCACATCTGGCTCGAACGCCCGCCGCTCGCGCACTTCAGCAGCGCCGCCGATTCGTGCCGCGCCAGCGCCTCGGCGAACGCGTCCACCTGCGCGGGAGTGGGGGGGTTATCCTCGCCGCCGATCGGCAGTTCGACGTACTCCACGCCGTACTCCACCGTGTACGGCCGGATGAACGCCGCCTCGTTGAACGGGTCCTCGTCCGCGTCCTCCATCCGCTCCATCTCGCTCGGCGTGCGCAGGTTCACCACCAGCGTCACGCCCTCGTCCTCGAGCAGATGCTTCAGCGCGGGCTCGTCGGGCTGGCCCGTCACGAACACGTCGCCCGCGCGCCACGCGCCATTCGCGAACTCGCCCGCGGGCGTCTCGTATTCCCGCGGGAACAGCGGCCGCTCCGCGTTCAGCCCCGTCGGCGTGCTGTACACACGCTGGGAGTAGGCCTTTGTCGTCGGCCCGCCGTCGCGCGTGTCCAGCACGCACCCTCCCAGCGAGC